>CAMBMC010000102.1 GCA_945868555.1 Chitinophaga pinensis
GTGATATCCGCTGTGCGGAGCGCATGGAAAGGGTGTTTGACTTTTTTCGTCCAGATTTTGTGTTTCATGCCGCGGCCTACAAACACGTTCCGATGATGGAAAATAATCCGTCTGAAGCGGTGTTGACAAATGTTTTGGGGACCAAGAATCTCGTTGATCTGTCTAAGCGTTTTGAGGTAAAGAAATTCGTGATGATTTCAACGGACAAAGCGGTGAATCCAACGAATGTGATGGGTGCATCTAAACGCATAGCTGAAATCTATGCACAAATGGCAAATAAGGAAGGGAATACACGTTTTGTGACAACGCGTTTTGGAAATGTACTGGGTTCAAATGGTTCAGTTATTCCATTGTTTCAGCGTCAAATTGAGCAGGGTGGACCAATTACTGTAACCGACGAACGAGTGACGCGTTTCTTTATGACGATACCTGAGGCATGTCAATTGGTATTGGAGGCTGGATCAATGGGAGAAGGCGGTGAAA
The DNA here is from genome assembly GCA_945868555.1 of Chitinophaga pinensis. Taxonomy (GTDB): domain Bacteria; phylum Bacteroidota; class Bacteroidia; order Flavobacteriales_D; family Crocinitomicaceae; genus M0103. Next base: position 484 of record CAMBMC010000102.1, read on the forward strand.
TCTTTGTTTTCGACATGGGTGAATCTGTGAAAATCATTGACCTCGCGAAAAAAATGGTCCAGCTGAGTGGTTTACAACTTGGTAAAGACATAGAAATCAGAGTAACGGGTTTGAGACCGGGTGAAAAGTTGTACGAGGAACTGCTTGCAAAAGAGGAGAATACCATTGCTACTCACCATCCAAAAATCTTAAAAGCCAAAGTGCGCGATGAAGATGTCGAGCAAATAGAAGCCATAAGTGCATTAATTGGCCTCTTTGAAACACAAAAAAATGATGAAATTGTGGCCAAAATGAAACAGATTGTGCCTGAATTTATCAGCAACAACTCCGATTACGAAAAACTCGATAAAAAATGATTCAACCCGCCACCATTCAAGTGCGATTCTCTGATCTCGATGTTCTAGGCCATGTCAATAACACTATATATTTCAGTTACTTCGAATTGGCGAGGGTGCATTACTTTCGAGAGTTATTGGGCATTGACTGGGATTGGCGTCATCACGGAATTGTACTTGTGAAAAATGAGGCAGAATACCTAAAATCAGTATTAATTTCCCATATTCCTGAGGTTTATGTGTTTACTGAGAACATTGGGATCAAAAGTTTTACTCTCGGTTATGAATTAAAAGTGAATGGCGAGGTTTTTGTCAAGGGTCGCTCTGTTCAGGTGTGTTACAATGCAGAAACACAGCAAACGATTTCTATTCCTGATGAGATGAAATCTGCATTAATCAAACTTCAAATTCACTAAAAGATGAAGCTATTTACATTTCTAACTGTATTTTTCTCGATGACCTCGATCTTTGCTCAAGTTGATGGAAATAAAGTTCCGTGCTACGAGCGAGGTAAAAAGCAGGCAACTGGATTTGGCGATTGGGAGTGTGGTAAACTCGCTGGTGTTGTTGATTGCAACGAGAAGTTGACTTATGACGAAGGATCAAATACAGTATTGGCGGGAAATGCTGGTCTACCATTTACTGGAATTTGCGAAACATGTCACATGAATGGTTTGCTCGAACGCCGAATAACTTTCGTAGATGGAAAAGAAAACGGGAGCGATACGACATATTACAAGACAGGTTGCTTGCAAGTTGTGCGCAACCACATTCAAGGGGTGGAGTCGGGGACTTGGACATTTTACTACGACAGTACCACGTATATAGCTTGGGAAATGAATTACAATCTTGGTCAAAAGCATGGTTCTCAAACCTATTTTACGCGTCAAGGTGATACAACAAAGATGGAAACTTACAGCAATGGGATACTTAATGGCGTAAAGAAAACATTTTATCCAAAATCAAAACTGGAGAAAGAGGTGCACTACGTGAACGGAATCTTTGATGGTTTTTTCAAGCGATACAATGTGGAAGGTAAATTGCTCCAGGAATTGAATTACAAGGAAGGAAAAAAGCACGGCGAACAAAAGTACTACTACGAAGATGGCACCTTGCTTTCCACGGAGCGTTGGACAATGGATGTGAAGGATGGTGAGTTTAAAACGTTTTTTTACAACGGAACTGTCCAATCCTTGGAGAATTACCGTAAAGGACTTCAAGAAGGTAGTTTGGAAGAATATTGGCCCGATGGACGTTCGAAACGCAAGGCATTGTATAAAAAAGGAGAGCTCATTGAAGACCACGTGTTCGACGAACAAGGCAACGAAACCTATTCATTTGGCGCTCCAACAACTTCGGGTAATGAAGACGATGCCATGCCGATCGATCAAAAGAAAAAGGGTAAAAAGAAGAAAAACTAAATGCCTAAATCAATCGCAGTCCTTGGTGGGGGAGCCGCAGGTTTCTTTGCCGCACTAAGTGCGAAGTCAGCAAATCCAAACTGCAACGTCTTTATTCTTGAAAGATCAGTGAAAGTCCTGTCCAAAGTGAAAATTTCAGGAGGTGGCCGTTGCAACGTGACCAATGCCACTTTCGAGATCGATGCGTTATCAAAAAACTATCCTCGAGGTGAGCGTTTTCTCCGAAAGGCCTTTGCACAGTTCAATGCACAATCGACGGTGGATTGGTTTGAATCTCGAGGTATTCGCTTAAAAACATATCCCGACAATTGTATTTTCCCGCAGTCAAACACCTCTCAATCCATCATAGATTGTTTCTTGTTTGATGCGACAGCTAAAAATATTGAAGTCATTTATCAGTTTCACGTTCAGGCGATTCGCAAGGAAAATGAAACCTTCACCATCACCTCGATTACAGGGAATGTAATGAAAGCGGATGCTGTCATTGTAACAGTTGGTGGACAGCCAAAGCGCTCTGGAATTTCTTGGGTAGAAAATCTTGGTCACACCATTGTTGAACCTGTGCCTTCTTTGTTTACGTTCAACATGCCAAATGAAACCATTCGCGAGTTGATGGGTAACGTCGTTGAGAAAAGTACCGTTAAAATCGAAGGAACAAAATTGATAGGACAAGGCCCTTTGTTAGTCACACACTGGGGAATGAGTGGTCCTGCAATTTTGCAATTATCCGCTTGGGGAGCTCGGGTTTTGGAAGGCTTGAATTACAATTTCTTTGTCTTAGTGAATTGGTTAAATGACGCATCAGAGGAGTATTTGCGGGGGGTGTTAGCTGCAACAATGACTCAACATGGCGCGAAGAAAATGAGCAACTTGAATCCCTTTCCTGTGACAAATCGCTTGTGGGAGTTTTTAGTGCAACGCGCCGAGATCAATCCAGAAAATCGCTGGAATGAACTCGGTAAAAAATCCATAAATAAATTGGTCAATACCTTACTCAACGATCGCTATGCTGTGTCAGGAAAAACAACCTTTAAGGAAGAATTTGTTACAGCAGGTGGTGTCACACTCTCCGAAATCGAGGTGAAATCGATGGAGAGCAAGATCATTCCTGGCCTTTATTTCGCGGGTGAAGTAATGGATATCGATGGCATCACGGGTGGATTTAATTTTCAATCGGCCTGGACGACTGGATTTATCGCTGGAAAAAATGCCGCGTTGGATTAAATCTCCGAATGGTGGGTTTTATAACATTGCCTCCACCTATACCAAGGATGTCACTTACTTGAAATTTATCGAGTTCTATAGCTGTTTTGCGCATGCTGTCAGCTATCGATGTGATACTTACTTCTTTTTGTCTTTCTTCAAGCGCAAACTCTGATAGTCCAACCAGTAGATGACTTTAACTGAAAGACTGTTCAAAGGGTCATTCTGAAATAAACCGTTGATATTCGGAAGATACGCAGCCTTCACAGACTCATCACTCGAGAAAATGGCATTTTTCCAAACCACATTAATTTCACTTCCCGGTTTGAAGACCCAACGGTAAACAAAGTCAATCGTAAAAGCATTGTAATTTGTGTTGTACACCAAAACACCTTGGTCATTCAATCCTGTCATTCCATTTTCTAAAAGGGTGCCATCGTCTTGCAAATCAAAGAACGAATGATACGAAACAATGGAGCGGTAATGTCTCAGTCTAAAGGTGATTCCCATGCGGTTGGTAATGGTATACAGAACATTGATGGTATTGGTGATGTTTCTGCGGTCCCGTGATCCGAAGACAATGTTTCCCGTGGTAAATGCAGGGGTCCCAAATGCAACCGCATATCCTTGCTCGCTGAGCGTAAGTGTTTCTTCATAGTTGTAAATGAGAAAAATCTTAGAACTCAATCGAATTCGTGGGCTGAAATTCCAAGAGTAATTCTTCCAGTTCTCTCTACCTATGAATGAAAAACTTCCACCTAAATCCAAAGACAATCGCTTCTGGTAATTGGTCGAAATCCAAGGTGCGAAATCAATCCACGCCGGACCTACAAAATACCTTCCCGCAACGCGTGGTTCAAAATAATCGTATGCTTTGGTTAAACCACTGTTGATGCTAATGCCTGATGCATGGAACTTTCTATTGTTGTTGAAACAGTTGATGGACAAATATGTGCCCGTATATACATTTGGGGCATACAACCTCTCGTAGGAAAAAGAAGCTGAAACAGACGCTTGATTGATTTTCCAAAAAGGTTTGAATACGCGGTATGAAATACTTGCAGTAAGGGATCGTTTATTGTTATTGGCATTAAAACCTAAGTCGTTCGGATCGTAGGTATTTGACTCTAGGAAGTACCCCGCATTGTAAATTAAATTACCAGTTTGCTTGCCGAGACTGACACCTGCATTGTAGCCGTCATTCACACCTGTACTGAACAATTTTGCGGAATATGCACTTCTCCCTGAAATGAAATAGGCATTGTCTTTTGAATTGAGTTTTGTGTTCATCCCTGTGACATTGGCATCGTAAAATTGCCCTTCCCGCGTCACATTGGTGTTGGTCAAGGTCACTGAACTATTGTTCTTCAGTGTTTGATCCAATACAAATACGTTGTAGTTGGTCAATGGTGAAACAACAATTTCTCGCTCCATCCCGCTGTCAAGATTCAATGCCATGCCTTTCTGCTCGGCTGTAATCCCATTGAAGACACCAATTCCCAATCCTGATTTCGTACGTCCAGACACTTTTGTAGCGTTGTACAATTGTGAGGCACCTGATTCATTCGATAAGACCTCGTCAGGACTTAGATTTGTTTTTAATACTTCGTAAGGGGACTGAATACCAATTCGACGAGAATAAAATAGGCCTGACTTATTGAACAATTCAGTCCCTTCTGTGAAAAACTGTCGATTCTCGTTGAATTGAATTTCATAGGGGGAAAGATTCAATACTTTGTTGTCAAACACAACTTGACCAAAGTCAGGGACCAAGGTCATGTCTAAGGTGAATGCTTCGTTGATGCCATATTTAATGTCCATTCCTCCATTGAGTGAACGTGTCCAATTACTGGTACCAGTTTGATTGAGCGGATAATGATCGGCATATCCGGAAATGTAAGGAATCAAAGCCAAACGCAAGGGAGGTTCAATGCCTTCAATTCCCAATAAATCACCACACTGTGCCAACCAGTTGTCGAAGTCGGGTTTAATTGGACTCCAAACCGATTCCTCTCGTTGACGGCTAATTTGACGGTAGAAGTTTACCCCCCACGTTTGTATGTCCTTCTTTGGAAAGCGTATGGCGGAATAGGGGATGCGCATCTCGACCTGATATCCTTTTTCGTTGCGAATTACGGCACTGCTCCAAACCATGTCGACTTCGATACTTTCAGAAACCGCGGTTACTTTAGAATCAAACTGAACGCCCATGCTACTCACACCAAACGAGAAACCATTTTGATCGTCGTTATAGGTGTCCAGAATGATTTGAAAATTGTCTACATTGGCATTGAAGTCATCTCGCTGACTTAGGATTTTTGAAACATGCTCCGGATTGTCGTAACAAAAAGCACTGACATAAAGTGCTTGGTCGTCGTAGATCACACGGACTTCTGTGCGCTGAGCAGAAGAATCACCAGGATGAGGTTTGAATTGAACAAAGTTTCCCACGGGGATTGTTTTCGACCAAGCCAATTCGGTGATATTTCCATCAATATAAAGCTTTTCATTGGTGCGCAGGGCAGTAATTGTCTGCTGTCCGAAAACAAAAACATTCGTGAAGACGAAAAATAAAGCAAAAATTCTAGAAATCATCGAGTACAAAAATAATAGAAGATTTGCGCACAGCGTGTTAAATTCAACTAATACATGTCAAAAACAAAAATCTCTCTGCGCCTCTATGGTAGAAAGAAGTAGTTTATCTTACAGATGAAAAGGATAGAACCCTAGACCAGTTTTCGGAAAGTTAAATTGATTCTCGGAACAAGAACCTTCATCGATTTTGCAATGCAATGTTTCCAATGGTGCTGCATTGATCCGCCCATGATCAGTAATGATCCATGTGGCAAAAGAAGTTGCTTGGATGCTCCTGAGGCAATGTGTTTTAAATCGAAACGACGTTCAGCACCTAAACTGATTGAGGCAATAATAGGATTTATTCCGAGTTCTTTTTCATTGTCAGCATGCCAACCATTGCTGTCTTTTCCATCGCGATATAGATTGGCCAAAACACAGTTAAATGATTCACCACTCACCAGTTCTATTTTGTTTTTTATGTATTCTAGGTCTTCAGTAAAAGGATGAGAAACGAGGGTGTTCCCAGAATAATGGTACGTCTTCCCCTCGATGACATGAAGAGACTCGAGCCTTGGTGTACCATAAGTTTTACCAAACAAGGTGACTTTCCCTTGCTGCCAAGGGAGAGAGGAGTTTAATCGATTAAATAGTGAATCGGCTTCTTTTTTAGATAGAAATTCAGGATCGAATAAAAGCCAACCGTCGTCTAAGTTTTCCTTTGTCATATGTAGCCAGAAACACCATACATCAGGTAACCCACCCATTCTTTGATGAGCTTATTCCATTCCGAAAAATTGTCAACATTAGGGATGAGGTACTGATCCCAATAATACGCTTGATTTTTACCAGTCGACATGTCGGTGGAGAAGGTGTCGCATTGAATGCCTTCGTGCACAAAACAGGCATGAGCTCGTCGCATGTGACTTCCCGAAGTAATGAGTAAAATACGCACCTTGCCTTTAAATTCTTTATGCAGCACTTTTTTTGATTCGACAGCATTTTCATGCGTGTTTTTTGAGATGTTTTCGATGAGGATATCCACTTCTGGAATTCCCCATTTTACCAAGATATCTTTAAATTGTTGGGCCTCATGTAATCCGCGGTCTGTGACATACCCATGGTCCCCTGAAATTAAAATCTTTTTAATCTTACCGGAATGATAAAGTGTTATCGCTTGCCAAATGCGATCAGCTCCCCTACGGATACTCAAAACGTTTAAATCATTGTTGTATTCTGCCATACCCGTAAGTACAATTCCAACATCATAATTTTTCACTTTTCTTATTGGCGTGCCTTTCACTTCCCAAACAGAATAACATTCCAACAAAATAAATGAGTTCGAGAAGATGAGAAAAAAGGTTAGGGCCAACCACTTTGAAATACGTTTCCATCGCTCCTTACGTAATAAAAACGCACCAATGGTGAATACGGCCAACCAGAAAAATGGTGACAATAAAAAAAGCAATGCTTTGGATAAAATGAAAAACATGCCTTAAAAATAGGGTCTTCTTTGCAACTGATGAGCATTCACCCGAAGATTCCTTTATTTTTGTACAAAAAAGAGAGTAAAATGGCAAAAGAGAACGAAATTTTAGGGATTCAATACAGTGAGATTCAAGACCTTCTTGTTCATGTAGGAACCAATATTGTTTTGGCTATTGTTATTCTCGTAGCAGGATTTTGGATTTCTAATTTGATTACTAGTGCCATTCGTAAGGTATTGAACAAGAGCAACACCGATGAGGGATTGGTATCGTTTATGTCGAGTTTTACGTCCTTGGTTTTTAA
>CAMBMC010000103.1 GCA_945868555.1 Chitinophaga pinensis
ACCCCACCCAACTCAATCGACAAGGAAATGATGTGGGGACACAATACCGATCTGTGGTATTCTACAACAGCGATTCTCAAAAAGAGGTAGCCGAAGCTTACAAGTTGCGTTTAACAGAAGAGAAAGTTTGGGAGAAATTGATTGTTACCGAAATTTCACCGCTTACTAACTTTTACAGAGCTGAAGATTATCACCATGATTATTTCGCAAATAACCCAGGCAATTTGTATTGTCAATCGGTTGTTCGTCCGAAAGTTGAGAAATTCAAAAAGGTGTTTTCAATTCACCTGAAAGATTAATTAAGGTTCTTTGAACGTAAAAGAATTAATCTTAGAGGTTGTTAGACTGTCCGGCTGTCGCCAATTCAGCTTCATACACTTGAAGAGACTGCATTTGTGCCGGAGTCAAGAAATAGCCATAGCGTTCTAAACGAGCGGCATTGTTGCTTTGCAGGATATCAGCTTTTTGTTGGGCGCTAAAGCTTGTGTTTGATCGAATCCCATCATTTTTCATGGCAATTCCAAGATTAATCTCTTCCATTTTAACGATTTGGTCTTCAGTCAAAACAAGAAGTGTCGTCAATGAGGTTGTATACGCATTCGCACGAACTTCAGCAGTTGCCGTTGTTGACGTTTGCGCATTTGCAGCTGTCATACCGATGAAAAGAACTCCTACAGCAAGGAACATTTTAAAAATTTTCATATCAAATACAGTTAATCTAGTTGTTATTTAACTTCAGACGCACGAATATAGGAACAAGTGGCTTTGCTTCAACAATAAATTGCAATAAATTCGCGCATGACATTTTTGTTTACTCGCGTTTATTGGGTCTTTCCCTTTGTTTTTTTACTGTTTATAGCAGGTTCTTGCGCAGTAGTCGATAGCATTCAGTATGGTCCAGCCATGACGGACTTGAGCAAAAAAGGACTTGATTCCATTCCCGACAATGTATATGCCGATACATCAACTCGTGTGTTGCGTCTGTATGGCAATTCTTTAGATTCCTTGAGTTTCCGAATTGGAGATCTTATCAATTTGGAAGAGTTGTACCTCGGGAGAAATGATTTAAAGACCCTGCCTCCAGAGATTGGCAAGCTGAAAAAACTGCGCATTCTTTCGATTCAATACAACGAGATTGAGCATCTTCCCGCCGAAATAGGGCAATTGGATCATTTGGAACAATTGATTTTGAATCAAAATAAATTGAGGTACTTGCCATCATCCCTTGGAGATCTGAAAAATCTTCAAATGCTTCAAGTGAAGTTCAATTTTTTAGATAGTTTGCCCTCTTCGATTGGAGGGTGTCAAGGCCTTCAGTTTATTTACCTCAATCGGAACAATATTCTAGCCTTGCCGGAATCGCTCTCGGAAATTTCGGGATTAAAAGAAATATACATGGCTGGGGCAGGACAGATGACGGATGTACCTGAGATCTTATGTAAACTCAGAATGTTGGAAGTGTTGGAAGTGGACCAATACACGCCATTGCCAACCTGTTTCATTGTAAGGCAAACAGGTCGCTTAACGATAATTCGGCGCTGAGGGACCTTTATCACTTATTATGGCATATATGAGTACGATGTCATAGGCGAAATGCGCTGAGATACTGAACCACAAGCCGAAATGATTAAATCCCAATGAAATCAGTAAAATGAAAGGTAACACGACAATTCCATATAGCGACATGAGTGGTTTCTTAATGCTAAAATATCCATGGATGGCAATGAAAAACAAGGAAGTGATCCAAATTCCAGCATAGTATTGCATTCCCGATCTGAACAACAATTCTTCACCAACACCAGCGCATACAGAAAGAAAGAATCCATCGAAATAGGTGAGTTTCATCGATTTTATGGCGTGCTCAAACTTTAATGGGATTCGATCAAAAATAGGCGCTTTTAAAAGAATGATTGCGATATATGCATAGACAATTCCAAATTCTAATCCGTACAAGATAGGAATGGCTCTGATGTTTTCCATTTGAAAAAAATCGGCGAATGACATGCCTTCATAAAAGTGCATCCAAAGTAATGAGGGTAGAGGGAAAGCGAGGAGCGTAATGAACCCCATCAGATAAATGAACCGTTTAGACATCGTCCTTAAAGGTCATAAACTTTAAGCATAACGCAAAATTAAAAAAGCGGACATCTCTTTTTATAGGATTCGAATAATCCAGTACACGTTCCGCATCATTCGTGCAAAATAGTTGGTGGGATACTAATTCAATGATGAGAATCGTGACCAACTGGAATTTTTTCACCGGCTAAAATCGACACCTTTAAGGTGTTTTCAGTCGGGGGAATAGGGCAGGAATAGCGCTCAGAATACGCGCAATATGGATTGTAACTTAGGTTAAAATCCAAAATGAGTTGGTCATGATGTGGAATCCGTGCATCTAAAAATCGTCCGCCACCATATGTTTCTTTGCCTGATGTGACATCCCGGAATGGTACAAACAAATAATCTTTGTATTCTTTCCGTGCGGAGAAATGAAAAAATCCACTGAGCTCCATGTTTTGATATACGGTTAAATGACAAAGTGTATCATGAAGGGTGAAATCAATAAAGCCATAGCGGCGATAAACAGGTCGGCGATCGGTTGAAGTGATCATTTTAAACCGCTTTCCAATGTTCTTTGTAAAACGTGCTCGAATTCGGTAATTGGTGTCCACATCAAAATAAGACAGCCCTTGAAAATTGTTTATTTCGCTGCGATTCAGTAAACCTGAAGTGGTGTCCATCAATTCGACCATGTGCATGATGCGAATTTCATCAATTGTATCTGAATAGGTCTGACCAAAGCCAAAAGATGTGCACAACAGAGCAGAGACAAGCACGAATCCTTTCATCGTGAACCAAAAATAGTGCTTCCCACGCGGATCATAGTACTACCTTCCTCGACAGCAATTTTATAGTCACCACTCATCCCCATTGAAATTTCTTTGAAAGCATCATCTTCCCGAAAATGTGACCCTTTTAGTGAATCGAATATGGATTTCAGCGATTGAAATTCACTGCGAATCAGCGATATGTTATCCGTGAAGGATGCCATTCCCATAATGCCAACAATTCGGATGTTCTTCATTGATGTATAGGCATCTGAATTCAATAAATCAATAGCCTCCGTTTGATTCAATCCAAATTTTGTTTCTTCGGTGGCCACATGAAATTGGAGTAGACAATCTATGACTCGATTGTTCTTAAGTGCTTGTTTATTGATCTCGGCCAATAATTTTAAACCATCTACAGAGTGGATTAAAGACACAAAGGGAGCGATGTACTTCACTTTGTTGCTTTGCAGGTGTCCAATCAAATGCCAATGAATGTCTTTCGGAAGGAGTTCAAATTTCCCTGCCAACTCTTGAACTTTATTCTCTCCAAATTCTCGTTGTCCAGCCGTGTATGCGTCTAAAATGGCTTCGGCAGGTTTCGTTTTTGAAACGGCAACGAGGGTGACAGAGTCATTTATTTCGTTTCGAATGGACGCAATATGATGCTCTACACTCATTCGTTGATGTTGTAAATGGTGAGACCACTTCGCAGTTTTGGTTCAACCCATGTCGATTTTGGGGGCATAATCAAATGGTGATCAGCAACACGTTTCACTTCATCCATGGCAACAGGGTAAAGAACAAAAGCCACTCTGAATTTAGAGCTTTCAATTTTCTCTTCCATTTTACGTATTGGTTCTGCTCCACTCATGAATTCAATATTTTCATCTGTCTTTAAATCATTGATGCCCAAGATTGGAGTGAGGACAAATTGAGTTAAGATTTCTGCATCCAAGCAACGAACAGGGTGACTCTCGTCCACAATGTTACTGTGGCATTTTAAGCTATACCAATTCCCATCAAGACACATGGATATAATGTGTTCTTGAGTAGGTTTCTGAAATTCTTTTAAGGGAATGACATCAAATGATAGTGATAACTGAGCGATAAACTCTTCAGTTGAAAGACCATTTAATGTTTTAACCATGCGGTTAAATTCCAATATCTGAAGGACTTCTTCGTCAATAAAAAAGGCAAGAAAATAATCTTCATTTGAAAAATGAGTAGTTCCTTTTCGTTCTCGTTCCTTTTTCAATCGAGCTGATGATGCCGATCTGTGATGGCCGTCAGCAATGTAGGTCACAGGAATTTCAAGAAAGGCGTTCTGAAGTGCAGCCGTTTGTTCCGCGTTGACCACCCAAAGCTCATGTTTGATGCGGTCGGTGGTAGTAAACTCATATTCTGGACGTAGGACTGTACATTCGTTTAAAAGCTGTTGTACGCCCGTGTGATGCGGATGTGCAAGCAATACAGGTTCTGCATTGTATCCTACAATATCTAGATAATTGGTGAACATTTCTTCGCGCGAAGTCAACGTTGCTTCGTGCTTTCGAATCAAATCAGATTCATATTCGTCGATACTTGCACCTGCAATAACACCGGTAAAAATGTGCTCACCTTTCGATTGTCTGTAAATATAAAGATGAGCTTCAAGATCTTTAATTAAAACACCATCTTCGATAAACTCAGCATACTTTTCCTTGACCAATTCAAAGCGTTCAGGAGTATTGGGTGAAGTCTGTTTTTCACTTTCAAACTCAGGATTGATGATGCGCAAGAGGGTAAAGGGATTGTCCTCCAATTTTGCTTTCAGAACATTCTGTGTGTACGAATAATACGGACGTGTAGCAACAAGATGCACTTTGTCACGGACAGGTCTTATTGCTTTGAATGGAGAGATTCGAGCCATCTATATCGGATTTGATCGTTTGGCTTAGTTATGCTTCCCGAAGGCAGTAATGATTAAAGAAGCAAGTTCTTCACCAATACGGTCTTGTGCCTCAACAGTCGCTGCACCAATATGCGGTGTGCAGGCAACTTTCGGATGAGACAAAAGCTCCTTACGTGGGTTTGGTTCGTTTTCAAAGACATCCAACGCGCAGCCAGCAATATGCCCACTTTCAAGCGATGCGAGTAAATCATCTTCATTGATCACACCCCCTCGCGCAGCGTTCACCAATCGTACACCTTTTTTCATTTGTGCAAATTGTTCAGCTGCAATGACTGCGGATCCATCCGCTTGTTTTGGCACATGGATCGAGATGTAATCCATTTCGCCTATTTTATCTGAAAGTGAAGTGCTTGGAATAATTTCAACCGATGCCGATGCACCATTTCCAAGTGGAATTTGAACAGAGATAGGATCAGGTTTTTTATCAATGGCTATGACGTTCATTCCACAACCCAACGCATACGAAGCTAAAGTTTGACCAATCCGCCCAAAACCTATTATTCCCAAAGTTTTACCTCGAAGCTCAACACCTTTCGCATAGTTCTTTTTCAATGCTGAAAAGTCACCAGATTCCATTTGTTTGTAGGAATCATTCAAAAAGCGTGACAAAGCAAAAAGATGTCCCATCACCAATTCAGCTACAGATTGTGATGAAGATGCCGGAGTATTAATGACTTGAATGCCTTTCTCACGAGCGTAGGCCACATCTATGTTGTCCATTCCTACACCACCGCGTCCAATGAGTTTAAGGTCTGAACACGCATCAATCACTTCCTTCCGCACTGTCGTTGCACTGCGCACCAGAATCATTTCAATGCCTTGTTCATTTACAGCACTTGCTAAATTTTCCTGAGCAACTTTTTCGGTGATTACAGTAAATCCAGCTTCTTCTAAAAGTGACTTTCCGAGAGCAGATATTCCGTCGTTCGCTAGTATTTTCATAATCAAATAAATAAAGTATATTATCCATTTTTACGCGTAAACTCGCGCATTACTTCAACCAAAACCTGAACACTTTCAATCGGAAGGGCATTGTACATTGACGCGCGATACCCACCTGTTGAACGGTGACCGGGTAGACCAACAATATCTGCAGATTTCCAAAGTAGATCAAAAGCTGCTTGGTGTTCTTCATTATTCAATGTAAATGTCACATTCATTTTAGAACGGTCTTCTGGAGCTACGCTGCCCTTGAAGAGCGGGTTATTATCAATCTCATTGTAGAGCATTGCTGCCTTCGCGTTGTTTTTTGCTTCCATTGCTTTTACTCCACCATTCGCCATTAAATTGCGTAGATTGAGCATGGCCACATATACACTAAAAACAGGAGGCGTGTTGAGCATTGATTCTTTCTCCACGTGTTGTTTAAGGTCCAAATATGTAGGCATAAATGGTGAAGTCGATTTCCCGAGAACGTCATCTTTTACGATATACAAAGTTGCACCAGCTGGACCAAGATTTTTTTGAGCACCAGCATAGATCAAATCGAAATCAGCGACATTTATTTCTTTAGAGAAAATATCGGAGGACATGTCGCATACCAAGGGCAATTGAGTACTTGGGAAGGCATGGAATTGGGTGCCGTAAATCGTGTTGTTTGACGTGAAATGAACGAAATCGGCATCAGCAGGAATCGTATAATCCTTCGGGATGTAAGAAAACTTCTTGTCCTCAGAGGAGGCGAATACATTGACATCAATCCCTACTTTTTTAGCTTCCTTAATGGCTCCTGATGCCCAAGTACCGGTGTTTATGTAACCAGCTTTTTTGTTATCACGCATCATGTTCAAGGCAGCAATCGTAAAGCCAAGTGATGCACCACCTTGCAAATAGGCAACAGAATAACCTTCGGGAACATCTAGTGCTTTTTTGACTAAATCAATGGCTTCGTCCATAACGGCCACAAAATCTTTGTGTCTGTGCGACACTTCAAGGATTGATAAGCCATTGAAATCAAGAACAGCATCCGCTGCTTGATGAAAAACTTCTTGAGGAAGGATGCACGGTCCGGCACCAAAATTATGTTTCATTTGAATCGCTTATTTGTTTTCTCAAAATTGCCACTTAATATCCAATGCACTTCTTGGCTTAAAAATATTTTTTCACGGTGCATCGTTAATAGACAAAAAAAAAGCTGTCAAACAGACAGCTTAAATTTTTATTCCGCAGAAGTTTCTTTGGCTTTTGTCGTTGCTTTTTTAGCAGCGGGCTTTTTAGCAGCAGGTTTTTTTTCAGTGTCAGCAGCTTTAGCAGGTTTTTCAGCTTTCACTTTCGCAACTGGAGCTGCTGTCGTAGTTGTTTTTCTTTTGCGGCTGTTCCCGAAAGAACCCATTGTTCTTTTTCCTTTGGCTGTTTTTTTATCACCTCTTCCCATAAGTGTAGAATTTATTTTAATTGCATTTTCAGTAATCCTGAAAACGGATACAAATATATTATTCTTTTTCCAATAAGTGACGACGAATCTCTGCTTCAATGTGCTGTCCGCCATTCAAAATACTTTTACACCAGTTCAATTTGAGATTTGTCTGTTCAATTTCGCTGAGTTTCCAGCCTATGTCACTTTCTTCTAAGCGCTGACGAAATACATTCAACATGAGTGCAACAGAAACTGAGATATTGAAGCTTTCAGAAAATCCATACATCGGAATGCGCACAAATTCGTCAGCGGCCAATTTTACCTCTTCTGAAATTCCACGACGCTCTGTACCAAAAATCAATGCGAAAGGTTTGGTCACATCGATGTCATGAATGCTGGGTATATCTCCATGCGGCGATGTAGCTACAATTCGGTATCCTTGACTGCGCAGCTGATTGATGCATTGTGTTTCAGGCGACATGTCTTGGTCATAAGTAAACAGATCTACCCAACGACCGGCGCCGAGTGCAATGTCACGTTGAATTTTATAGGGATTGTCCTTTTCGATCACGTGTAATTCTTGAATCCCAAAACAATCGCACGAACGCAACACAGCAGATGCATTGTGCTCCTGATAAATGTTTTCTAAGGCAACAGTGACG
>CAMBMC010000104.1 GCA_945868555.1 Chitinophaga pinensis
GATCGAATTCAGTTTCCACATAGTTGTCATAGAACGCATGATTTTGCTCTGGATCAAGCACCTCCAACATTGCTGAGGACGGATCACCATGATTTCCGCGGCCAATTTTATCAATTTCATCCAAAATAAATACTGGATTTGCAGATTCGGCTTTTTTCATGCTTTGAATCACGCGGCCGGGCATTGCGCCAATGTATGTTTTTCTGTGTCCACGGATCTCCGATTCATCGTGCAAGCCTCCCAAAGACATGCGAATGTATTTACGTCCAAGTGCTTCAGCAATCGATTTTCCGAGTGAAGTTTTTCCAACTCCCGGAGGACCATAAAAACAAAGAATTGGCGACTTCATGTTGCCTTTCAACTTAAGAACCGCCAAGTATTCCAAGATGCGTTCCTTCACTTTTTCCAATCCGAAATGGTCTCGGTTCAAAATTTTCTCCGCGCGTTTCAAATCTAAATTGTCCTTGGAATATTCGTTCCATGGCAAATCTAGCATCACATCGAGGTAGTTCATTTGCACCGTATATTCTGGTCCCATGGGATTCATGCGCTGCAACTTATCCAATTCCTTGTAAACGATTTTCGATACACGTTCGTCCCATTTCTTTGCATAAGCACGCTCTCGAAAATCACGCACATCTTGATCTTGCGGGTTGTCGCCCAATTCATCCTGAATGGTGCGCATTTGTTGTTGTAAGAAATATTCGCGTTGCTGACGGTCCATGTCCTTGCGCACCTTGGATTGAATTTCATTGCGCATTTCCAACATCTGCATCTCTATGGTCAAATGCTCTAGGACGAGAAGCACACGTTTTTTCATGTCCAATTCTTCGAGCATTTCTTGTTTTTTCGCGACATCCGCGTTCATGTTCGACGCGATAAAATTCACCAAGAATGTAGGACTATCGATGTTTCCAATGGCAAATGATGCTTCGGATGGAATGTTTGGACTGTCGCGAATGATTTGCAGTGCAAGGTCCTTGATTGTCGTGAACATCACTTGCAACTCCTTATTGTCTTTGTCAAATTTCTTGTCCTTCAAGGTACGCACCTGCGCACGCATGTAAGGTTCAGTTTGAAGAGGCTGAACGATTTCAAAGCGTCGTTTTCCTTGAATAATAACCGTTGTACTTCCATCGGGCATGCGCAAAAGACGAACAATTTGAGCCACTGTTCCGATGTGGTGTAAATCTTTAAACTCTGGACTTTCCTCATCTTGATCACGTTGAGAAACCACACCAATTATCTTAGACCCCTTGTTGGCATCTTGGATCAACTTGATGGATTTATCCCGACCCACTGTAATTGGAATCACAACTCCAGGAAAAAGCACATTGTTGCGCAATGGAAGAATTGCCAATTCATTTGGAAGAACTTCATTGTTCATGCTCTCCTCCTCCTCAGCTGTAATCAAGGGAATGAACTCCCCATCTGCCTCGCTAAATTGGTTCATCGCTATTACATCACTATTGAAAAAATCTTCCATTCTGTTTATTTTAAAATATTCCATTACACCGACAAAGTGTCAGTAACTCACAATTGACATTTCGTGGATACCTAAAAAACTTTGAATTTATCTAGCCCTAGTACAATTGTCAAAGGAAGTGCCACCGCTGAATTCGGAAAAAATGTCGTATTAATTGTCCGCAATGTGCTTGAGGATGCTGATCTCGTCTGCCGAAAGTTCACAACCACGGCGGGCCATCATGTTGTTGGCATATTCCATGGCTTTGTCAAATTTAAATGGAACAAAGTCATTTCCTCCTCCCCAACGAAAGGAAGGAACGTATTTATCGGGAAAACCAGCACCAAAAACGTTGCTTGAAACCCCGATGACTGTTGCCGTGTTGAACATGGTGTTGATCCCGCATTTGGAATGATCTCCCATGCAAACACCCATAAACAAAGCATCTGTTTTTTCTTCTTTTTGGCTTTCAAACGAATACGTGCTGACCACAGCGTAATTGTTTTTCAGGTTCGACGTGTTCGTGTCAGCACCCAAATTACACCATTCGCCAATCAAGGCATTGCCCAAAAATCCATCGTGACCTTTATTGGAATACGCCTGAAATACAACATTATTCACTTCTCCACCCACCTTGCAATGAGGACCTAAGGTTGTTGGTCCATACACTTTTGTTCCTAGTTTCAACGCGCTATGTTCACACATGGCTAGCGGGCCACGAACGAGCGAACCTTCCATGACTTCAGCCG
Source organism: Chitinophaga pinensis (assembly GCA_945868555.1). Classification (GTDB taxonomy): domain Bacteria; phylum Bacteroidota; class Bacteroidia; order Flavobacteriales_D; family Crocinitomicaceae; genus M0103. The sequence continues at coordinate 2,215 of CAMBMC010000104.1, forward strand.
CTTTCCCGATGTAAACCACCCCTTCTTTTGTATTGATGACAGCAGCTTCGACACAGGTACCTTCTTCAATGAAGAGTCTTGACGCATCGCCAATGAGTGTATTGGTTTTTGACAAGGGCTGTGACTTCTTTCCAGCGGTAAGGAGATGAAAATCTTGTTCGAGTACCTGTCCGTTTTTCTGATAAATGTGCCACCTTTCTGAGATGATTACTGGCTTTTCTCCTGTATAATGAACATGCGAACCTCCACCATTTCCATTGCTTCCAAGCCAAAGTTCATCCATGAACAACATTTCGCATTCTGTAAGTCCAAGCAAAGCCGCAACAAGATCCTCATTTGGGATCACTTGGGCATTAACAGAAAGATCGGGTGATTCAAATCCAGGAAAACGTTGAGACAAATACGCCTCCGTCACATACCCAATTTCTGCTTCGGGAAGGTACGTTTTCCAGCGTTCATCATTGGTCAAAATCCCCATACGAACGTTTCCCAAAGGACGCGTCAAAGTCAATGGTGCGAAACGCAAATGCATGGCATGGTCATCAAGTACGATCTTCATACGCCGGTGTTAAGTTTGATTTTTTTGAAATAAGTAGTAAGCCCATAAATGTCAATAAACCATTCAAGATCAACAATTCATTCCCAAATTTATATCCGCTCATGAGAGACTCAGAATGTTTGTCTAACCAATAACAAGCGAGTGGAACAAGAATACAGACAAGTGGCACGAACCATTCACTCAACTTTCGTTTGGTAAAGATCCCGAATGAAAACAAGCCCAAAAGTGGTCCATAGGTATATCCCGCAATGGTCAGAATGAGTCCGATTAAATCCGTGCTTGGATTGGCATCTACATACCATTTTGTGAGTAAAATAATCCCCAAGAACAAAAGTGAAAAGCCGATATGAACAAGCAACTTCAGGCGCTGACGTTCCTTTTCCTCGCGTTTGTGAAAGTTCAAGAAATCGATACAAAAACCTGTCGTCAAGGCCGCCAAGGCACTATCTGCTGATGCATACGATGAGGCAGTTATTCCAAGTAAGAAGAAAATTCCAGCAATTGTACCGAAGTTATTCAAGGCTAAGGTTGGGAAAACATGGTCCGTTTTCACATTTTCCCCGGACATAGGTAAATCAACGCCCTTTGCTGCAGCATAGACGTACAAAGCCCCACCGAGCAATAAAAACATGAAATTTGTCACGACCAAAATCGTGGTAAATGAATACATGTTCTTTTGCGCATCACCAATGGATTTACAGGTCAAATTCTTCTGCATCAAGTCCTGATCGAGACCTGTCATGGCGATTGCGAGAAACATTCCACCAAAGAATTGCTTCGGAAAAAACAGTTTAGAATTGGGATCGTCGAAAAAGAAAATTTGCGTCATCGAACCACCCGAAGTGGTCTTTGTTTGACTAATCATCTTGTACAAACCTGAAAAATCAACATGCAATACATTGGCAATGATGATGGTACAAATCACTACTGCGCTAACAAGAAACAAGGTTTGAAAGGTATCGGTGTATACTATGGTTTTGATTCCTCCTTTGAAGGTATACACCCAAATCAAAGCAATGGTAATGACGACTGTCAACCAATAGGGTACATTCAGATCTTCGAAAAGAAACAATTGAAGCACAACTGTCGCCAAATATAGGCGTGTTGCCGATCCAAGTGTGCGCGAAAGAATGAAAAATGCAGCTCCCGTTTTGTAAGAAACCACACCAAAGCGGTCCCTCAAATATTCATAAATCGACGTTACATTTAAGCGGTAATAAAGCGGCATGAGTACTTGTGCAATGACGACATAGCCAATAACATAGCCCAAAACGATTTGAAAATAGGCCATTCCTTCTGTCAACACCTTTCCTGGAACAGAAATGAACGTCACTCCAGAAAGCGAGGCGCCAATCATTCCAAAAGCGACCAAGTACCACGGGCTTTGTTTATTTCCTGTAAAAAAAGACTGAGTATCCGCATTTCTTGAGGTAATCCAAGAGATAAAAATCAAGATAGAAAAATAGGCAACAAGGACAGTAATGATAATTGGAGTGCTCATTTGTTCGGTTCTGCTGTTGAAATTAGTATTAAAAATCAATCACATGGGACTAAGCACATGCTATCTTTTGTCAAAGGTAATTTTATCTTTGCAAAAACGCCAACAACATGGATGCCTTGCTTCAGATTGCTTTAATCATTTTCCCCGCGGGAGGTGTATTGCTTACAACCATATTTTTCCTCCGTCGGGAAACGTCCAAAGAGTTGCATTCAGCAGAAATAGAATTAAAAAAACAACGTCAAGAGTACTTCTTGCCCAGCCGTGTAGAGGCGTATCAACGATCTGTGCTTTTTATGGAGCGGATTCATCCGAACAGCCTGGTGATGCGTTTGCACAATGCTGGATTGCCGGCACGTGCACTTCAAGCCGATTTTTTGAAGGCCATTCGTGAAGAATACGACCACAACGTCGCGCAACAATTGTTTGTTTCACCGCAAGGATGGCAGATGGTAAAAAACTCTAAGGAAGAGACGATTAAAATCATCAACATCGCAGGCAATCAGATGACAGATACCTCAACAGGAATGGACTTATCGGCAAAGATTTTTGAAATCGTATCAGAAGTTGGTGTTATGCCAAGTGAAGTTACCGTAGATTATCTCAAAAAGGAACTTCAAGATTTGTTCTGACCTCAGGTCATAAGAACGATGATGTCATCAATTTGAATGAGATCACCTGGAATAAGTTTCGCGCGTTTTCTGTATTCAATTTCTCCATTTCGTGAAACTTCACCGCCTTCAACAATGTGCTTGGCATGTCCACCCGTTTCAGCTATCCCCAGAGCTTTTAGCAGTTGAATCAACTCAATGTACTCCCCCACAATCTTAAATTCACTTTCCATTTTTACGCAGCATTTCGTTGAAATATATATATAGTTTTTCGGCCCCTTGAAATGAGGAAATATTGCCCTTGAACACATTTTTTTCCATGTCCATCAGCGCTTTATGCATTTCTTCATTGCCGAAAAATTCATTCAAGATCATTTCTTTCAAACTTTCATTGAGCCAGTAGCAATCTTGCTTTTTTCGGTTTTCATCAAACCATCCATTGATGCGTGTGGTGTTCGCGTGCGATTCGATTGTGTTCCAGACCTTGTCGATATTTAAGTGCTCTAGAGCACTGCAAGTAAACGACGGTGCAATCCATGCGCTTGATTTGGCAGGAAAAAGATGCATCGCATTCGCGTAGGACCGTGCAGCCATTTCCGCTTTCTTCACGTTTTCACCATCGGCTTTTGTAATGACCAAAGCATCGGCCATTTCCATGATCCCACGTTTAATTCCTTGCAACTCATCTCCTGCTCCAGAGAGCATCAACAATAGAAAAAAGTCAACCATCGAGTGCACCAAGGTTTCAGACTGGCCCACACCGACCGTTTCGATGAGAATCACATCAAATCCCGCCGCTTCGCAGAGGTAAATGGCTTCTCGCGTTCTGCGGGCAACACCTCCTAGCGTCCCACCCGCCGCCGTCGGACGAATAAACACATTGGGATGAACAGACAAATGTTGCATTCGGGTTTTGTCGCCAAGAATGCTTCCGCCGCTTTCCTCACTGGAAGGATCAATAGCGAGCACGGCCACTTTCAATCCTTTATCCGCCAAAAAACAGCCAAAGGATTCAATGAAGGTGCTTTTCCCAACCCCGGGAACACCTGTGATACCAATACGAATAGACGTTTGTCCACTTTTTAAGGCGCGGTTCACCAATTCATTGGCTTCAATACGATCATTATCGAGGGTACTTTCAAGTACTGTAATTCCAGCACTAAGGGCCTCCTTATCTCCTTTGGTGATGCGTGGAAATAGCTGCTCTGCTGAGCGGGAATCCTTCCGTTCTTTGCGTCGCCGCAGCCAATCTTCCAAATGTTGCTCATCCATGGATAACAAATGTATTTAAAAGTTCGCTGCTTTGGCAACTTTCTTAATTTTGTCGCATGACCAAAATCGGGCTTTTATCGGACACACATGGTTTTGTAGATCCAAAGATTTACAATTACTTCAAGGATGTCGATGAGATTTGGCATGCCGGGGACATAGGAGATATTGCGGTCATTGATGACTTGAGGAAATTCAAACCCCTGCGCGGAGTGTATGGCAACATCGACGATCACATCATCAGAACTGAGCTGCCTGAATTCAACCGATTCATGTGCGAGGAAGTTGACGTATTGATTACCCATATCGGTGGAAAACCAGGGAAATATGCCAAACCTGCCTTTGAGGTTTTGGAAGAAAAAGCGCCAAAACTCTTCATCTGTGGACATTCACACATCCTGCTCGTAAAGATGGATCCGAAGTTCAATATGCTGTGGATGAATCCTGGAGCTTGTGGATTTAAAGGTTTTCACAGTGTAAAGACGATCCTTCGTTTCAGCATCACAGGAGATCGAATCCATGATTTAGAAGTCGTTGAATTGGGAAAAAGAGTTTAATTTTAAAATTTAACCTTGATATTTGCGTTAGTTCTGCCGATACTAAAAAACATGAACCGAATGATGGTCCGAATAGTCTTCTTGTCCTTTTCATCGTAAGTGCTGTAAATGCTACTGGACAAACGGGCGGCACCTATGCCTTTCCCCTACTCGATCTCACCTTCAACGCACGCTCTGCAGGACTTGGTAATGAGTTCATTTCCATTAAAGACCAGGACATCAACCTTGGGATTACCAATCCGTCCTTGCTGAATGCAAAAATGCACAACACCATTTCTGTGAATCAAGCACTTTTGGCTGGAGGCATAAACTATGGACTGTTGGCCTATGGTCGAAGCATGTTTGGTGGTGTTGTGAGCACGTCCATGCGCTATGTCAATTATGGGGAATTCCGCTACACCGACGTTACAGGTGCTGATTATGGCAGCTTTCATCCCTTTGAGTGCGTTGTCGGTGTTGGCTACGGACGTCAGTTGAACCCTCGAATATCCGTTGGTGCCAATTTCAACCTGCTGTACTCCCAACTCGAAATTTACAATGCCTTTGGGGCAGCCATCGATTTGGCAGGAACCTATACCAGTAAAAATGAGAACCTTTTGGTGACTGCCATGATGAAAAATGTAGGGTATCAATTCAATGGCTACAATTCGAAACAGCATGACCCCTTGCCAATGGAGATGCAAATGGCTGCATCCTATAAGTTGGGATATGCACCATTTCGTTTTTCCTTGTTGGCTCACCACCTCAATCGCTGGGACTTGAGTTACAAAGATCCGAATGCATTGCCGACACTTGATCCATTGACAGGAGACACGATTCCAGTTCCATCAGCGAACTTCGGAGAGAAATTGGCACGTCACTTCACCTATCAAGCCGAAATTCTCATCTCAAAAAGCATTCACCTTCGGGCAGGATTTGATTTCAACCGACGTCAAGAAATGAAATTGGTGAATCGTCCAGGTGTTTCGGGCTTCACTTTCGGTTTGGGACTCTACTTCAAGAAGTTCACCCTTGACTATGGATTTTCTTCCTTTTCCAGCTCAGGTTCCTTGCACATGCTCACGCTGAGCAGCTCCATCGATCGTTGGAGG
>CAMBMC010000105.1 GCA_945868555.1 Chitinophaga pinensis
CAGGACAGTAAGCTCAATCGACATCTCTGAAGAATTAACGAATCTTTGTTTGTCCCAGATAGTTGAATAATTAGAAACCAAAACTCCTGTGAAGGGGCAGTTTTTAGCAGAGATGAAAGGAACTTCAGATCTCTCATAATTCCTGGGTAATTCTTCCAACGATTGTAAAGTAGGATCAGTATATTTAAACTCGGAATGGGAATCATTCGGGCGTTCAAAACAGGCAAAAGTGCTTTGAGAAATAAAATCATCTGGACTTTTGAAACGTTTTTTTGAATAACCAAAAACGTTTTAAAATAGAGCTGTACAGCTTCCGACACCTCGATCGTTAGTTGGCCGTTCTGTAAAAAATCACTCACTACTAATTTTAACTCAGTTTTTCTGTGCAACGTGGCTTTCATATAATTTAATTTTAAAACGTGATGATTCATTCGGGAAAACAAGACAGAATCATCCGGATGAGTTGTGGAATCGAAACTTAAAAAATGAATGGATAATATTCAGAAAATATAGGCATGCATTTCTATTACGGCAATTCGATCGATTTATAAAAAAAGAAGCAGGAAAAAAGAAAAATAAGAGGCAAGAATCAGAGAAAATTCTGGATCGAGAAAATTTACACAGCGTTTTATCCGCGATTATTGGGAAAGGGTGAAAAACCTAAGGTCTAAACCATGTTCATAAAAGATCCGCAAAAGATTTAAGTAGAAAATCCTCTTCCAGATTTTAATCCAATAAAAAGTAAAATTCTAATCAGAAAAAAACGGGGACTCAATCAAAATTGATTAAATCCCCTTAGGTTGTGTTAAAGAAGTATAACTTGTATATAGAGTCAAAGAGAATTCTGTAGGATCAAATTTGCGAAGCAATCAAATTCCAAACTTATTGCAAAGTAAAGTTAATCGGAACACGAACACGCGTGCGCACTTTCCCTGAAGGCATCTCACCTGGAATCCAATTCGGGAACGAACGAACGACACGCGCAGCTTCTTTGTCCATGGATTGAAATATACCTCGCTCCACATTGACATTCGACACAGAACCATCGCGCTCTACAACGAATGAAAGATAGATTCTTCCTTGCATGTTCATTTCGATGGCATCATCAGGATAATTCAAATTTTCATTGATAAATTTCTGCATTGCAGCTGTTCCACCAATAAATTGCGCATCCTTTGCTGGAATTTCTACGATTTCAATATCGACATCGACTGTTCCTAAATCCAAATCTAAGTCGCCCGTTTTTACCGTAATGCCACCTACTCCAACATCACTTTTGACGTTCTTTGTGGTATTGTTGGTCTGATTGATGTTTGAATTCACATCTTGTGTAATGTTCAATGTCGGTCCGGTAGTTGATACATCTGGAGCCTTAACGACCTCTGGAATTGGGTCAGCAAGCTTCGGGATCTCCTTTTGAACCTCCTCAATAACTAGAATCTCCTGTACAGCAACTCTATGCTTTTGCACATCGTTCTCAATGGGCGACTTATAGGTAAACGCTGCCAATGTAAAGGCACCGCTTGTCAATAATCCCAGTTGAAAAAAGACAATTCTCTTCCGCTCGAGGTCGTACCTCGAATTTTTCTTAGCGTTCATAACTTTTAGATTTAATATTTACTTGAACTGGTGTTTTCAAATGCTATGCCATTTTTTCAATTAATTGTTTTTCAATTACTTACGTCTTTTTATTTGTTATTTTTTAGTTAAGACGAAGTCATAAATCGCAGGAAAATGATTTGATAGATGCATTTCATCGCATTCAAACAAGCGACATTAAACACTTAATAGTCGTTTTTACTTACCTTAGCGGCACATTTTGTAAAGGTGACTAAAACGAAAAAACATATTCTTATTGTAGATCAAGAATACGATTTTGAAATGATTGGCATTTGTTCTCACCACAACGATTATCGTTTGGCATGGGGAATTAATGAACGCTTAGGAATTAACCTTTTACGCTCTGAAGAAGAATATGTCGCCACCAACAAGAAGGGACAGCGGATTTCAGATCACTCGATGTACGAATTTAAAGATGTCGATAACTTCACCGAATATTATCTTGTCAAAAACAAGAGTTTGGGTAAATTTCTGATACCAGAGAAACCAATGATTGACTATTTCTTGTTTTTGTACGAAAACTACTCGTGGGAAACGGAAAAGCTCATTACTGAATTGAGGGAGGTTCAAAGCATTCTAGGGGTATTTTCATTTGATCCCGAAGAAATTGAGTCAACAGAACAACTAATTTTTAAATAAAACAGGTCAATGTACCCGATTACAAAAAAAACCAAAATTGTCGCGACACTCGGTCCGGCATCTAGCGATAAAAACACTTTGCGACAAATGTTCCTCGAGGGACTAAATGTTTGTCGTTTAAATTTCAGTCATGGGGCTTACGAAGATCATGCTGCAGCGATAAAAACAATCCATGAGCTCAATGAAGAAACAGGATTGAATGTTGCCATTCTCGCTGACCTTCAAGGACCAAAAATTCGGACTGACCTAATGACGGATAACGGCGTTGAGCTCATCACAGGATCAGAAGTGATTGTCGTTACTGAAAAAATTCTTGGAACGGCAGAGCGCTTTTCGATCAATTATTCACAGCTTCCTCAAGATGTAACTCCGGGTGAGCGCATCTTGCTCGATGACGGTAAAATTGCCCTCGAAGTGATCAGTTCAGACGGCTCAAAAGAAATTCGTTTGCGTGTGATTCACGGTGGAATTCTTTCATCGAAAAAAGGGGTGAACTTCCCAAATACAAAAATCTCTATGCCATCTCTAACGCCGAAAGATTTGTTGGACTTAGAGTTTGCCTTGGATCAAAATGTAGATTGGATCGGATTGTCCTTCGTGCGTTCGGCTAGAGACATCATCGAATTGAAACACATCATTGCCGCTCGACAATGTAAGGCAAAGGTGATTGCCAAGATTGAAAAGCCAGAAGCCATTGACGATATCGATGAAATTATAAAGGAGAGTGATGGATTGATGGTTGCACGAGGAGACCTAGGGGTTGAAATCCCTTACCAGAATGTGCCGATCATCCAAAAAATGTTGATTAACAAGTGTATCTTAATGGCTCGACCAATCATCGTGGCGACACAGATGATGGAGAGTATGATTTCAAACATTACACCAACCCGTGCAGAGGTTAATGATGTTGCCAATGCAGTATTGGATGGTGCTGATGCGGTGATGTTGTCGGGCGAAACCTCTGTGGGTAAATTTCCAGTTGAGGTGATCCGCACTATGGCGAATATCGTTAAGGAGATGGAGAAGTTTGATGGCATCTACAACAAAGAAGAAATTCCTGAGAAAAATCAAGAGCGCTTTATTTCTGATTCAATTTGTTTCAACGCTTGTCGATTGTCACAACGAGTTGAAGCTAGCGCAATCATTACCATGTCATTCTCTGGTTATACCGCATACAAAACTGCATCTCAGCGACCAAAAGCACCTATTTATGTATTTACGAGTAACAAACAAATTCTTACTCAATTGAACCTGGTTTGGGGAGTTCGTGCCTTCTATTATGACAAGCATATCAGTACCGATCATACCGTTGCCGACATAAAATATTTGCTTAAAAAAGCAGAATTGGTGCAACAAGGCGACTTAGTTATTAATATTGCATCAATTCCATTGGAAGATCTTGGAAGTTCAAATATGTTAAAATTGAGTTATGTAGAGTAATGAAACACTGCTTAAACATCATACTAATATTCTTTGCGTTTCAATGGAGCATTGCAAGTGCGCCATTAAAATTGTTGTGTGATGTCGATGTTTCCATTCTAGAAGGCGATGCCATTTCATTTTGTTCTGCAGATCCAAATTTCCTTCATGCCACCTCAGGATTCATTGCCTACGCATGGACTGGTCCTCAAACGGGTAGCACCTCAACACTTCAACCGACATCTAGCGGTCAATACGTTATTACGGCCATTGATGCACTGGGTTGTGTCTCCAAAGATACCATTCAAGTAACCATGAATCCTTCTCCTGTGGGCGTACTTCTTTCTTCGGAGGGAAATGTGCTTTGCCCTGGAGGCGCGGGTTCCTTGTTGAGTTTAACAGAACCTTTTGCCTCATATGTATGGAGTGACGGAAGCACCAACTCTACACTGCAAATTCAGCAAGGCGGAACGTATGCAGTAAATATTGTGGATTATAAAGGTTGCGCAGGAACATCTGCAATAACTATTCTTCAGCCTAATTTTGCGTTAACACTGAACGGTTCAGAAACGGTATGCAGCGGGTCAACTACCACAATTGTAGCAAGCGGAGGTGGCACTTATCTGTGGTCAACCGGTGAAACAAGTTCAAGCATTGTGGTTTCACCCACTGCAAACACATCGTATTCTGTCACCATAATGAACGGCAGCTGTTCAAGTACCCTGACGCAGAACATCTATTACCTCGACATCCCTGCAGCAACGGTTGAAGATACCTTTTATGTGAGTCCAGGAAGCTATGCTGAACTTTCAGGACCTGACGGTTATACCTCTTACACTTGGACTCCTTATTACGATTTGTCTAATTTCTCAACGCAGCTGACCAGTTTTATCGGCGACTCTACCACCCATTACAATGTGTACTCTACTGCTCCAAACGGTTGTGAGCGAAACGACAGCATTGTTGTGATTGTATTGCGTTTTGATACGCCTACAGGATTTTCCCCAAATGGTGACATGATTAACGACCAATTTGTAATTCCAGATATCGAAGAGTTCAACGCACAACTCATTGTGTTCAATCGCTGGGGAGATAAGGTTTATGAAAGTACTCCGTATCAGAACGACTGGGATGGAACATGCGGTACACCTATGTGCATAGGAAAAGGACCACTTCCGGAAGGAACCTATTATTATTCAATCACTGTTTCGAATAGTCAAATCGACGGTTTCACAACGATCAAGCGATGAAAAAAGGACTGCTCATTCTCCTACTCATAGCATTGACGCTCCCTACAAATGCGCAAAATGTCTTTCGCTATTCACAATTCAATTTTTTGAAATCGATGTACAATCCTGCGGCCCTGGCTTCAGATGCGCAACTTTCTGCTGATCTCGTTTACCGCAATCAGTGGGTGGGCTTAGCCGGGGCACCAACAACAATTGGGATGAATGTTGCCAGTGAATTGAACTCAAACATGGCACTAGGAATCAATTTTTGCAGTGATAAAATTGGTTTGAATCAATCGACATCTGTTTCCGCGATGTACTCCTACCGTATGGTTTTCGCCAATCGGCAGTATTTATCACTAGGACTTGGTATTGGCGCAGACAATGTCATTTACGATTACGCAGCGGCAAGCACGACCATGCCCAATGACCCAGCGTTTTCGCAGAGTTACAACCTTTGGAAATTAAACACATCTCTTGGGGCATATTATCGTACAGCAAAAGGATATGTTGGATTCAGTATACCTCAACTTTTTCAGCAAACACCAAGCGGACCTGAAAGTGGGTTTACCATACCGCGTTGGCATTACATGTTGATCGGAGGATACTTTTTTGAAATTGGGAAAAATGCCTATTTCAATCCGAACATTCAACTAAAGTACACGAAAAATGCACCAATTCAAGGAGACATCCTACTTCGCGGAGTCTTTGGGTCTGTAGGAGTAAGTTTAGGTTACCGCACTGAAAACGCCCTCATTGCGGGTGCTGATTTCTTGATTGCAGGAAAATTCCGAGTAGGCTATTCTTTCAATTACGGCATTGGTTCACTCACACGTGCCAAAGGCGCTTCTCATGAGGTCCACCTTGGTTTTGGATTGCCATACTATTACACAAGTGATACCTTCGGCGATGGGAAATTCCTTAGTAAAAATGGGAAATTTAAACGCAACTACCAGCTGCGCTACAACCGCTCGAACAATCTCCATCGGGTAAAAAGCTGATCATAAACAATTGTGGTTTTCATGTGTTAAAGAAATGTGAAAATCAAAGAGCAGCACACCTCAAATTTGTGAGTAACATGTGGACATTTTTACGTCCGGTAATCTGCCCTATTCTTTTTTGCTGATGTATATTTGCACCCTAAATAAATCCCGTCTCTAATGAGTACTTTCTCTACCCGTCACATTGGTCCGAGCGAATCGGAAAAGACACAAATGTTAAACAAAATCGGTGTTTCCTCTGTGGAAGAGTTGATTGGCAAAACAATTCCAGCACCTATTCGACTGAATCGTGAGTTGCAGATCGCTGATGCCATGTCGGAACAAGAGTACTTGCAACATATTGCCGAACTTGGCAAACAAAACCAAGTCTTTCGCTCGTTCATTGGTCTTGGATACAACGAAACAATTGTTCCATCTGTCATTCTGCGCAATGTCTTGCAAAATCCAGGGTGGTACACCGCTTATACACCATACCAAGCTGAAATTTCTCAAGGAAGACTTGAAGCCCTATTGAATTTCCAAACCATGGTGCTAGAGTTGACAGGTATGGACATTGCCAATGCTTCATTGTTAGACGAAAGTACAGCTGCTGCAGAAGCCATGATCATGTTTTGGAATTCACGTTCACGCAGCGACGTAAAAGAAGGGAAAAATCGTTTCTTCATTTCTTCAATGAGCTTGCCGCAAACAATTGATGTGGTTAAAGGCCGTGCGATCAATCTTGGGATTGAGTTGGTCGTGGGTGATCAACACACACAAGATTTGAGCAACGGATTCTTCGGCGCATTGATTCAATACCCTGATGCACGCGGTGTTGTACACGACATCAGTGGATTTATCACATCAGCCAAAACTTTGGGTGTTCAGGTAGCTGTTGCTGCTGACATTTTATCTCTTGTCATTCTTCGTTCGCCAGGATCTATGGGTGCCGATGTGGTCTTAGGTTCTTCTCAACGCTTCGGTGTTCCAATGGGATATGGTGGACCTCATGCTGCATTTTTCTCTGCAAAAGATGATTACAAGCGCAACATGCCAGGAAGAATCATCGGTGTGTCGAAAGATGCTGATGACAACTTGGCTCTGCGCATGGCACTTCAAACTCGTGAGCAACACATCAAACGCGACAAGGCGACATCAAACATTTGCACCGCTCAAGCACTTTTAGCGGTAATGGCGAGCATGTATGCAGTCTATCACGGCCCAGATGGATTGCGCTCAATTGCCTTGCATTGCCATTCATTGGCGACAAAAACAGCCGCTGGATTGAAAGTAATGGGTGTTCACCTTGGGTCAGATTCATTCTTCGATACCCTTTGGGTGAAAGGTATTTCTTCTGCAGAACTTCGCAAAGAAGCGGAAGCAGCTGGAATGAACTTCCACTACATCAACGATACAGAACAATCGATCAGCTTTGGAGAACCTCATACTTTAGCAGATGTGACTGCCATTTTATCTGTTTTCGCGAAGGCAATGGGCACAAGTTCTCCGGAACTTATCCAAGAATCAACGAGTAGCATGTCCGCTGAAAAATTACGCACAGATGCCGTTTTAACACATCCAACCTTCAACCGCTTCCATTCTGAATCGAAGATGATGCGTTACTTGAAGCGTTTGGAAAACAAAGACCTTTCGCTTGTGCACAGCATGATTCCATTGGGATCGTGTACCATGAAGTTGAATGCAGCTTCGGAACTTATTCCAATCACCGATCCTCAATTTGCCAACATGCACCCCTTTGCTCCGCTTGAGCAAGCTGCAGGATATCACGCGATGTTCCGCCAATTGGAAAAAGATTTGTGTGAATGTACTGGCTTCGCTGCCATGTCTTTACAGCCAAACTCTGGAGCACAAGGAG
>CAMBMC010000106.1 GCA_945868555.1 Chitinophaga pinensis
GAATGCAAACAAAAAGGTCATTGAGAAAGAAAAATTACCGAATGGTGAACAAATCCAATGGTTCGAAAAGGGGAATGGCCCTTTGCTGAAGTCTGGTGACTTGGTAATGATCGATTACCGTGTTGAATTGCCCGATGGATCCGTGGTGGATGGAAATCATTTGCTCAAGAAATCTTCTTTCCCTTATTTACTTGGATTTCAAATGCAACCCGGATGGGATCCCGCAATTGAAAAGTTGCGCGTCGGCGATTTCGCAAAAATTTCAATCCCAAGTCAACAAGCGCGTGGCAATAAAGGTGTTGATGGTTTAATACCTAAAAATGCAGACAATTACTTGATTGTTCGCATTCTAAGTAGTGAAAAGCCCAATACAACAATTGGTGGGGTGAAGGTATGGCTCTTGGAAGAAAACAAAAAAAATAAAACAAAATTCAAGAAGGGAAAAACGATGACGATTCACAGCATGGTAAGCTCACCAAGTAACCCATTGTATTACAATTCGTACCGCGACAATAAGCCGTTTACGTTCAGATTTGAAGATTATGGAATTGTACCTGGATTAAAAATAGCGTTAACGAATGCTAAAAAATCTGACCGTCTCTATATTTATGTTCCTGCTGAACAGGCCTATGGGAGTAAGGGGTATCTAAATATCGTTCAACCAAACGAACCGCTCTTTTACAATGTCCTTGTCATGGATGTTCAATGATAATCAGAGTTTTTGCCGTATATTTGGGCCTCATTCAAAATCCCTAGCTCAATTTAAGGGCAAAAATTTTTCTACGAATGCAGAGAATTCTCTTCATATTGTTTCTGTCGCTAATCGGTTCTGCTCAGTCCCAACTGCGTGTAATTGACACCGTCGAGACCATCAATGGACCAATTCTCATCTATGCGAATCGAACATGGGAATACCTCAAAGACAAGAATTTTGATGGGATCTTGAATCCACGCCTCAATGCCTTGATGATTGAAAAAGGCTACAATTTCATTCAAACTTGGGACAATAACATGTGCTATTCATCAGGAAGAGGCAATGACATGTCGAAGTTGAAGGATACCCTTTGGCTTTGTGTCCTGGAAGAGGCCCACAGTGAGTTTCGAATTCCAGTGGATGGCATAGTAACATCTCGTTATGGATACCGAAGTGGCCGTCATCACAGTGGTATTGACCTTGACTTAGAAACGGGCGATACTGTCCGATCGGCTTGGGGAGGAAAAGTCCGCTACGCAAAGTACAATGAGGGTGGATTTGGAAATTTAGTGATCGTTCGCCATTACAATGGCCTAGAAACCTTCTACGCACACTTAAGCAAGTTGATCGTTGTCCCAGATCAAGAGGTGAAAGCAGGCGATGTTCTTGGACTTGGTGGAAATACTGGACATTCTTTTGGTTCTCACTTGCATTTCGAAGTGCGTTTTTATGATGCATCAATAAATCCAGAGGAGGTAATCGATTTTGAGAAGAGGGTCTGTAAAGACGAGAATTTGTTTGTCTTTAGCAGTCTGTTTAGACCGGGTGCTAAACCAACAGACATGGAAGGTGATGAAGCTGATCCAGTTGTCGTTACACCACCCTTAGTGCAAGCCGCTCAGCGCAAATATTACAAAGTAAGATCTGGCGATACCCTTTCAGAAATTGCAGATCGCAACCAAACCACGGTATCTAAAATTTGCCAGTTGAATGGGATTCGTCCTACGGAAACCTTACAAATTGGTCGCAGTTTGCGCGTGAAATAGTTCAATTCCTTAACAAAGATTCACAGATATCGTGTTCATTTTAATCGTACATTTGGGCTCATGATTCAAACCTATCGCTTAAGTTTTATTGTCGTGCTTTCACTGCTGTTTTTTGCATGCTCTGATTACAATAAGGTAATCAAGGGTGATGACTACAAACGCAAGTTTGAATTGGCCGATGAGTTGTATACCGCTAAGCAATTCGCGCGCTCTATCGTTTTGTACGAACAAATCTACCAGCGAATGCCTAAAACTGGTGAGGGAGAATTGGCTTATTTTCGTATTGGAAAATCATACTATGAAGAAGGCGATTATTACATGGCGGGCTATTATCTAGGCGCATTTACACAACGTTTTCCGTACAGTGTGAAAGCACAAGAATCCTTATTTCTTTCAGCGATGTGTTCGGTGAACAATTCGCCTGAATCGTCATTGGATCAGAACGATACCGATCTTGCCATTAACAATCTTCAGCAGTTTATCGATACGTATCCGCAGTCATCTTTGGTGGATTCGTGCAACAAAATCATGGATCGCCTGCACATGAAATTGGAAAAGAAAGACTACGATGCTGTTTGCTTGTACTCCAAAACAGAAAATTTCCGCGCTGCTGTAACCTCCGCAACATCCTTCATGCAAGATTATCCGCGTTCAATAAATCGGGAAGAAGTAATGTATATTCTTGTGAAAAACGCTTATTATTTGGCCTTGAATAGTGTAGATGAGAAAAAAAATGAACGTATTGAGCAAGCTATGGAAAGATATCGTACTTTTGTAGCCGAATTTCCTGCATCTGCGCACGATTCTGAGGCAGATGGGTACAATGATGCGTTGGTCAAGGAATTGGAAAAATTAAACACCAGAAAATAGAAAAGATGAATTTCAAGAACAGTACAGCAGAGCGTTCAACGGTAACACGTGATACAATCTTAATGGAGGAAAAAACGGGAAATATCTACGAATCAATTGTAGCCGTTTCTAAGCGTTCAAACCAAATCAGTGCAGAATTGAAAGAAGAGTTGACGACGAAATTGCAAGAATTTGCATCTTCTACAGACAACTTGGAAGAGATTTTCGAAAACCGTGAGCAAATTGAAATCTCGAAATTCTATGAGAAATTGCCTAAGCCTGTAGCCATGGCAATGCAAGAATTGCTTGACGATAAAATCTACATTCGTAAGTACGAAGAAAAAGAAGACTAATACATGCAAGGAAAACGCATACTTCTGGGCATTACAGGAGGTATTGCAGCGTACAAAATCGCATTCCTCATCCG
Organism: Chitinophaga pinensis; assembly: GCA_945868555.1. Classification (GTDB taxonomy): domain Bacteria; phylum Bacteroidota; class Bacteroidia; order Flavobacteriales_D; family Crocinitomicaceae; genus M0103. The sequence goes on from CAMBMC010000106.1 coordinate 3,017, forward strand.
CATGCTTAAAAAATCAGGGGCAGTAGTCAGAACTATCATGACTCCTGCCTCTTGTGATTTTATAAGCCCCCTTGTTGTGTCCACACTTTCTGGAAATCCTGTCGGTATTGAGTTTTGGAATAAACAGACAGGTGTATGGACAAATCATGTTGAATATGGCCTGTGGGCTGATGTTTTGGTCATTGCCCCTTTAACAGCGTCTACCTTAGCGAAAATGGCCAATGGAAATAGCGACAATCTCTTGCTCGCGACGTATTTATCTATGAAGTGCCCCACAATCGTAGCGCCAGCAATGGACTTGGACATGTACAAGCATCCTGCAGTCAAAAGGAATTTACTTCAATTGGAAGACGACCACGTACTGGTCATCCCTGCCGAATCTGGTGAACTAGCCAGTGGATTAGAGGGTGAGGGGAGAATGGCTGAGCCTGAAACAATCCATGACGCAGTTGCTGCTTTTTTTAAAAAAAATAAATCCGGAAGATTACAGGGACGAAAAGTGCTGATTACCGCTGGACCAACGTATGAAGCCATTGATCCTGTGCGCTTTATTGGAAATCATTCTTCGGGAAAAATGGGTTTCGAAATTGCTAAAGCATTTTTGGCTGAAGGCGCAGAAGTTCTCTTAGTTGCTGGTCCAACGCACCAATCATTGGTCCACCATAGACTTCAACAAATCGATGTGGTGAGTGCTGAAGAGATGTTTCAAGCAGTTAAATCGCATTGGGAATCCTGCTCAATAGGTGTGTTCGCAGCTGCCGTTGCGGACTATGCACCAAAAGTTGTGGCAACATCAAAATTGAAGAAGTCTGACACGGACCCAACAATTGAATTGGTGAAAAATCCAGACATTCTAGCATGGGCAGGTGCCAATAAATCGAAAGATCAATATTTAGTCGGCTTTGCCTTGGAAACGGAAAACTTGGTACAAAACGGTCTGGTAAAACTGAAGAAAAAGAACCTAAATTTCATCGTGTTAAATACACTTGCTGATGAAGGTGCTGGATTTTCAGTGGACACAAATAAAATTACTATCTTAGATGAGTGCAATAAGCAAACGGAATTTGAGTTAAGCTCAAAGTTCAAAGCCGCTGAAAATATTGTCGAATACTTGATCAATTCTATCCAATGAGAACGTTTATTTTTTCTCTTCTTTTATTCTTGAATGCAGGAATCGCCTCTGCACAAGAACTAAATTGCCAAGTCAGTATCATTACAGATGCACGTTTGGAAGTGACATCGGTTGAAAAAGAAATTTTTGACCAATTGAAACAAACGATCTATGACATGATGAACACGACCCAATGGACGAAGGATAAGTTCAAGGTGGATGAACGCATCAATTGCAATATTCAGCTTCAAATCAATTCAATACCTTCACCGGGGACATACGAGGGCTCATTGCAGGTTCAATCTACGCGTCCAGGTTACAACTCATCGTACAACACGACATTGTTCAATTTCCAAGACGACGACATTCAATTTGCATTTTCTAGAAATTCAGTTCTGATTTATGCGCCCAATCAGTACCGTGATAATTTGACATCAATTTTGGCATTTTATGCGTATTTCATCATCGGCATGGATTACGATTCTTTTTCTCTGAAGGGAGGTACCACTTATTTTAATGAAGCCCAACAAATTGTATCGAATGCACAATCTTCAGGGGCGAAAGGATGGAAATCCAATGAAACGGGAAAGCGTAACCGATTTTACCTTGTCGATAATGTCTTACATCAATTGTTTGAGCCACTTCGTTTATGCAACTACAACTACCACAGAAAGGGCATTGATGTACTTTATGACGACAAACTTAAAGCGCGTCAAGCCATTTATTCGGCACTCACCGAACTGAATAAGGTGGTCGCAACTCGACCAAACTCCGTCAATTTATTGAATTTCGTTCAAGCCAAATTAGTGGAATTGAATAATTTATATGCCGATGCCGAGATCAAGGATAAAACTGAGGTGGTAAACCTTCTCAAACGTCTCGACCCAACGAATGCATCAAGATACCAGGATATTCTTAACTAATGCTTCGCAATTTACGCATCCGCAATTTTGCACTTATTGAAGCGGTTGAACTCCATTTCAATGGTGGATATACCGTCATAACAGGGGAAACTGGCTCTGGAAAATCAATCTTACTCAATGCCTTAGGTTTAATTCTTGGCGATCGTGCGGACTTCTCTGTTATCGGAAATCACGCCGATAAAGCAATCGTTGAGGCTGAATTTGATTTGTCAAAATTTGAATGTTCGTCATTCTTCAGTGAACATGAATTGGACAATGATGCCTCGACACTTATTCGCAGAGAAGTTACCAAACAAGGGAAATCTAGAGCGTTTATCAACGATACGCCTGTGCAATTGCATGTGCTGCGTGAATTGACATCTCAACTGCTTAATATTCATTCTCAATACAACACCATTGAGTTGAAAGAGAAGGATTTTCAATTGAATATACTGGATCTCTTGTCTGATTTGACCGCCGAAAAAAGGGAATACCAAAAAACGTATAAATCTCTTCGCCTAAAGGAAAAAGAGTTGGATCTGCTTCGTTCATCCATGGAGAAAATTACAGCAGAGCGGGATTACAACGAGTTTCAGCTCAATGAATTGAATGAACTTCAGCCTGACATCACAGACTTCGAGCGCTTTGAAAATGAATTGAATCGCGCTGCAAATGTTTCGCAATTGCAAGAAGTTCTTGGAATAATTGTCAATACTGTATCTGGCGAAGAACAAGCGGCAGATCGCATGAGGATGGTGCAGAATAGACTTGAAAAGCTGGGTGTTTCTGATGTGGAAATAAATCAGCTGTCCGCACGAATTCGAGCTTCTTTAATTGAATTGGAAGACATTTCGTGCGATGCTGAACGAATTCTACAAACGACAGAGATCAATCCCGAAGTGCTTGAACAGATGGCTCAAACCATAGATAAGTACAACAGTGTTTTGCGAAAACATCGCTTGTCGAATCGAACGGAACTGATTGAGTTTCGCAACCAACTGGAACAGGTTGTACTTGGCGGTGAAGAACTAGAAAAAGAAATCGAAGAGCTTTCGCAAGTTGTACGTGAATTAAAAGACAAAGCCATTTTTCAAGCAAATGAACTGCACGCTAGACGAGTGAAATCGTCAATGCAAATTTCTAGTCAATTGAAAGAGATTCTAAAAGACTTGAAGTTGCCAGATACATGCTTAGAGTTTCAGTTGAACAATATCTCTACTTTGCGAGAAACGGGATGTACTGCAATTGAAATGCGGTTTTCCGCGAATGCAGGAATGGATCCAGTGCCCATTGAAAAAGCAGCAAGTGGGGGTGAGCTTTCTCGAGTTATGCTGGCCTTGCAACAAATGATCTCTGAGCATTCGTCCTTGCCAACGGTTCTTTTCGATGAAATAGATACGGGAGTTTCAGGTGAAGTCGCGCAGAAAATTGGAATACTATTAAAGAAAATGGGTACGCAATTTCAATTGATGGCCATTTCACACCTTCCTCAAGTGGCAGCAAAAGCAGATTTTCATTTTATTGTTGAAAAGAGTTCTGATGGCAAACGCACGGAAACACGTGTGCGCAACTTGAACGATGCTGAACGCATAGATGAAATTGCACGCTTGATGAGTGGTGAGCAAATAACGGATTCAGCTCGAGAAAATGCCATAGCATTAATGAATTAATCGTGCAGCCATTCTACCTAAGCTTCTCAATTCCTGAACTTCGACCTGAATTAAGCCATTCAAAAGGTTTGGCATTTCTAGGAAGTTGTTTTTCAGATGAAATCGCTGCAAAAGCGATCTATGCCGGATTTCATGCAGTTTCCAATCCTGTAGGTACGGTATTTCATCCCTTGGCCTTGGCGCGTTTTCTTTCAAATTGTCTGATGGAGAAGCCTATGGAACGTCTTGATTCCATTGATGATCGATTCATTTCTTGGGACGCTTCATCTAAATTTTGTATTGGAAGTAGATGGGAACTTTTGACGAAATTAACTGAAACACGCAAAGCGTTTAAGGAAGCATTAAGTTCGTCTTCGCATCTTTTCATTACATTCGGTACAGCATGGGGCTACGCTTTAAATGAGGATGGGATCATCGTTTCAAACTGCCATAAGGCGCCTGCACAATGCTTCACAAAATCACTAACCGTTTCTGGTGAAATTGTGCGTGTTTGGTTGCCCCTTATTGATGAATTGAAATGTTTATTCCCTGAACTTAAGCTCGTTTTCACGCTTAGTCCTGTGCGTCATATTCGGGATGGAATGGTTCAGAATAATCAGAGCAAAGCTGTTTTGCTTGATGCTATTCGTCAAATTTGTGAGCAAACGGAATCCGTGTATTTCCCCTCCTACGAGATTGTTATTGATGAGCTGCGTGATTATCGATTTTTCAAACAGGATCGAATACACCCATCTGAAGAGGCCATTGAGTATGTTTGGAGCCGCTTGGTGGAATCAGCTTGTGCGCATGATACATATGCGCTCATTGAGGAAATTGTGCGTTACAGAAAATTGAAATCACATATACCAATGGGTGATGATCATTCGAAGCACGAATTAAAGTTGGGTGAAAAATTAGCAGCAATACATGTGAAGTTTCCTTCTTTTGCTCAATAAAAAAAAGGGCTTTCGCCCTTTCAATTAATTCAATCGAATCACTGTACTCTTATATTCTGGCTGTTCACCTGGCAATGGATTCATTAGTCGAACAATCCAGTTAAATGGCTTTTGAGCT
>CAMBMC010000107.1 GCA_945868555.1 Chitinophaga pinensis
TTTCGAAAGGCACACGATACGTAAATTCAGTGTAGATAGGAACCGGTAGGATCACATCAACAAATAACGTTCTCCGTTCACTCATAATGTAAAGTTACAAGAATGATTGTCCTGAAAGAAATTGTTGAAAATTATTGGCAAGCAATTGACGAAGACAAATCTCCGGGATGCTGGCTACAGAAGAGATAGGTCCCCGTTATCGGACCATTGCACAATTCTGTTGTTGTTTTTCCTGAAAGCATTCGAACATTGGGATTGTCTGGGTTCACGAAGAACTTCTCCTTTTTGTAAGTTTGTCGGGATGAGAAGATTCCGATTACTCGACCATTGCTCGATACAAGATTTGTAAAGGTTGGTTTGCTTTGCGCCAACGAGGAGCTCGGTTGGTTTACTGTCATGTAATTGTATAGATCATCAGATCCGCCTGTACAGATAACCTCAATAGAGTGGAATCGGCGCTGATCAATGGCAGCATTGCTTGTGGTATGGTCACGGACTAACTCAAAGAAAATTTTCCCATTCGCCGTAAAAGAAATCGAAGGAGAACCGTCAACCGTTTCTGTTTCTCCAAGGTTCCATTCAAAGGATTTGAGGGTATAAGTCCCCGCTAAACGCTCGTAAAAGTTAATTTTCAGTTTTGTATTCATCACACGTGCATTCCCTTTAGCTACAGCCACACCTGATGCGATGTAACTTCCCGGATTGTCAGCAAACTTGAATTGGAAATTTTGTAAGTCTACAGCTGTTGCGATTACACCATTCACCAATTTTGTTTCACCATCAACTGTAAATTCACCACCATTCAAAGAAACATGTAATTTGTAAGTCATTGTGGCATCCAGAGGAGCGTTTGAGGATGTTTTGAAATAATATACTTTTTGTTCTGGCGCATAGAAAACTCCATTTTCGCTTTTGTTCGGGATGATTGTGTCAACCAGTGTCCACTCACGGAAAACAGTACCATTTTTTGTTTCTTGAATGGTTGCGTCTACTTGAGAAAAGTAACTTGAGTCAGGAATTTGAGCGATCTCTAATGAATTTCCAGGTCCAATAAAGGCGCGCGTAATTTTCACATAATGTAGTGTGTCTTCTTGATCAAGGAGACCAACAATCACCGCCGTTTCTTTAAAATCTCCCACCAAATTAATGTCCTCGGAGCATGAAGAAATACTCAATGCTACAAGCAGTACTAAGGCAAAAATAGATCGTATTGGATTCATCGGTTAGAATATATAGTTGTCAAATATACTGAAAAAACAAGGTGTAAACAGCAGAATGGGCATTAATCACGTACTTTATTCATTCCCATGGCGTGTAACATCCAGTTCGGCAAATATTTACCTGGTTTTCTGTGTTTTAAGTTGATGTACCATCCCCATTTTTTCATAACTGGGACTTTGTGCGTCTCGACAAATTCAATCCACGTTCCGTCAGGATCTTCAATGTAAGAGAATCTTCCTCCGGCCTCGCCCATGTCAAAAGTACCTGAACTGTCAACAGTAAATGGAAAGCCTTTCTCTTCGCATTCTTTCTGCAGGATATCCATTCCTTGAATGTCAAAACAAAGATGAATGAAGCCCCAATCTCCCCAAAAGCGATTATCGAAAATGGTACGAACGTCTGTGCGTTCTAAGGATTGAATGAGTTCAATTTCGCTAGGCCCCAAGAGGCGTGCAAATGGTCCTTTTCGTGGAGCACTGTGTGTGAGTAGCACTCGTCTGTATTTTCCCGACCCACCCAAGGTGTTCAAATCTTCAAATTCTCCAGTGACATCTGATTCAATCTGGTTATATCCAAGAATATCTTGGTATAAGGTCAATGCTTTGTCAATGTCGCGAACTCCGATTACCGTTCCTGCTGCTCCTCCACACAAGGAGGCATGGCCAGAATTGGAAAAGTACCCACGACCCTCAACAATCTGAAAGATATTTCCGTTTGGGTCTTTGCAATAAAATGTGGGTTTCCCATTTGCAGCGGTATATATTTGACTCAATTCAGGTGCCCCATTTTTTTTAAAGTACGCATGACTTTCGGCAACATTTCTTGATTTAATTTTACAGATATATAATCCTGTATCTCCCGGTTGAATAGTGAAATCAGCTTTTTCTGTTGGACGACTTGTGAACTGCCAGATTTCAAATCCACCGCCACCTTCCATACTTAGAGCCAGGGTTGCCGTGCGTGAATGAACTTTTCCACCGGTGTAGCGTGTCATTAATGGTGCCTCTGCAGCTTCTTCAAAAACTCTTACGTTCACACCAAAAAAAGTGCGGTACCATTTCCAAGCCGCTTGTACATCAGGGACACCAATCCCCATTTGCTGAATTCCGCAGATAATTTTCTCCATAGTTTAATTCAATGATCGCAAAGATACTATTGTTGATTTAACGAATTGCCCTTTCATTAAATAGAACATAGCCAAAACTTAACTGAAAACTGAAAGGAGTTTCTTGTTTTGGAAAATAGTTGACCGTTGCGCGTAAAGGTCCTGCAAAGGAATGGTAAATCACAGATGCCGATGCCATGTATGTCTCTCCTTTGAAGGGTTTGGAATACCCAAAAGTCCCGTCGCTATTTTGCTGAAGTGTAACAAATGGCTGATAAAAATAGCCGTCAAAACGCAAATCAAGGTCTTTACGCGGAGATAAAATAGCATTGATGCCTATTCCAAGGTACTGCGGTGAACGGTATTCTTTAAAAAAGTGTGTTTCGGCATCGGGAACCAAAGAAAAAGAAGAGAGTGTCAATAAAGAGGCCGTATAATTCGTAAAAAGAGACTGGCTATTTAAAACGCCTTTTCCATGAATTCCGAAGTGAAAAAGAGGCTGATCGATAAGGAAGGATTGGAATTCAGCTTTTAAATTAATCCAACTGTGTTGATTTTCAACAATGTCATCCGTTTGTGATGTTGTTCCTGGGGTATATTTTTCTTTTCCCGTCACATACCTTGCCTTGAAAATGAAATAGTGACCCGAACTGGCAAATTGCTTGCGATTCAAAGAGTTCTGGACAAATTGCCAGCTGAAGGTGTAGCCGTTAAAATTCGTGATATCTGAAGTGTCTTTGTTGCTGAAGTTTTCTGATTGATAATAATCGTCTTCGAGGATGAAATAGCGTGCGTCGAAGGAGCTTTTTGTCGTATTTCCAATGGGGTGGTCAAAACGTGCACCGTAGTACATTTCATTCTGAATTAGAAATGAAGGTTTTACATCTTCAAAGAATGTGGCGAAACTTCGGAAATAGTCCCAGCGGTTCATGGTGAAATATCCTGAAAGTGAAACGGGGTAAACAGAAGGAAATTCAATGGTGTACTCGAGTTTGGCTGACCCATAAAATTTTCCAAAGTATGAAGAGGCACGAATTGTTGAGGCAGTTTTACCAATAATGCGGTATGACAATCCAATGAATCCGGTATTAACTGGCCTTGATGAAAAATGGCCACCCACTTCCAACTTAAAGGCCTTCGATTTTTTTGCTTCAAGCTTGAGGTGGTAGGTGCTATCTTTCAGCGTAATGAGCGGGTAGAGAAATGCAAGTTGACTCGTCGCATTGAGCCGGTAATAGCGTTTTTCAATTGTTTTAAGGGGCAAAACTTCACTTTTTCTTTCGCGGATCAATGAAGATGTTACAAAGTTTAGTGGACGTTTGTATCCTGAAACGGTCTCGATGGAACTAACCGTTAATGGAACTATTCCTTCACGAAATGCTTTTCGCCGCACTGCCAATTCTTCTGACGTAACTCTATTTGTGACATGCTGTGAGATGGAGTCAATGTACAACAAAGCATTTTGATAGCCATCTTCAATGGCACGTTTCACATTCTCAAATTCAAAGGTTGAAACATTCGTTTTCGGTCGTATGATAATGCCAGCTTCACACGGAAGATTATAATCTGAATAGGACACAAGCATGTTCGTCAATTGACTTATGAGGTCATCTTCGGATGGTGGTTTTGCATTGTTGGACACATTGCTGCCAATAATATAGTCAGGACTGAAGTCAGCATACATAACATTCGCTGGGAAGTTGTTGTAAAGTCCGCCGTCAAAAAGTAGCGTGCCATTCACTCGAATAGGAAATAAATAAAAGGGAAAGGTCATCGATGAACGAACGGCTTGATTTAGTGGTCCATGGTCAAATACAACACTTTGTTTATGGGTAATATCGCTTGCCACGCATCGGAAAGGGACAAATAAACTATCGAAATTATTTCCATAGGATGCGCCCGTTGTTCCCAGTATTTTTAACATTTCAAAATCCAGAAACGAAGAGGAAATAAAGTTTGTAGGCAAGGATTTTTTAATGATACTATCTCCAGAGAAAGAGAGATCAACCATTGAAGCATTGTACTCGTTTTCCTTGTAAAGAAAGTGTTGGTTACTTTTTAATTTTCCCAATGTCATCAATTGAAAATCTTCACTCAACACATAGGCTTCAATTTCTGCAGGACTGAATCCACTGGCATAGAGTGAGCCAACGAGAGCACCTGCAGATGTGCCGGTAATGTAGTCTATGGGAATGCCATTTTCTTCAAGTGCTTTAAGGACACCAATGTGTGCCAATCCGGTCGCACCACCACCACTTAAAACGAGTCCAACCTTTTGTCCATGCGAAATTCCACTCCAAAGCAAGAGGCACAGGCAGAAAACATGACGTTTTATTGGGTTCAAATTCGTTCTTTTGTACAAAGTAAAAGGAAATTAATCATAAAAAGGCAAAGATGGGAACAGAGATGAAGGAGCAAGACCGTAAAATGGTGATTACACTGAAAACATTTTATGGTTTGGAGGAGATTCTGAAAGAAGAATTGGAGGAATTGGGCTTCTCAGATGTTGTACTTTTAAACCGCGCCGTTCAAATCAAGGGTAATTGGAATGATGTTTATTTTTTAAATCTGCATTGCCGTTGTGCCATCTCAGTTTTACTTCAATTGGCTGTTTTTGAGCTGAAATCAGAAGATGATTTATATACTCGATGTGCTAAGATGAATTGGACATCGCTTTTCGATAAAGACAAAACATTTGCTGTGAAGGGGGCGATTTTCTCTGATTTATTTCGCCATTCCCAATATCCGTTTTTGGTAGTTAAGGATGCTATAGCTGATTCATTCCGAGAAAAATATGGTGAACGTCCCGATGTCAATGTGAAAACGCCACAAGTGATGATTGATTTGTATGTCAACAACAAAACGGCTACGATTTCTTTGAATACGAGTGGATTGCCATTGTTTCAACGAGGATATCGAGAATCAGTAGGGGAGGCGCCCATCAATGAGGTTGTGGCTGCAGCGCTTGTGCGCATGAGTGGTTGGGACCGTAAATCGACTTTTGTAGATCCATTCTGTGGATCTGGCACCATCTTGATAGAGGCCGCGTTGTTAGCGACTGGAATTCCATCAAATATTGAGCGTCAGCATTATGCATTCAAGAATCTGTTGAATTATGACGCTGAGGTGTGGGATGAAATGTATGAGGAGGCCAACAAGAAAGTGAGAAGTTTACCTTGCCGCATCATTGGATCTGATGTCAGCGATGATATGGTTACCAAGACACGGCGCAATTTGCGTGGCTTCTCATTTGGTCGATTTGTGGAGACTTCGGTGTGCAGTTTTGAGGAGATGAAGCGTCCAGAAGATCATGGAACGATGATTACCAATCCTCCTTATGGTGAACGCTTGGATGTGGATGTGGAAGAGATGTACGATGCCTTAGGAACTTGGATGAAGCACGAAATGAAAGGCTTTGAATGTTGGGTCATTTCTTCAAGCGAAGAAGGATTCAAATCTCTCGGCTTGAAGCCAGATAAGAAAATTAAGATGTTCAACGGTGAGCTTGAATGCAGCTTCAGAAAGTACAGCATCTATGATGGGTCAAAGAAAGCACAAACTGTTGTTGAATAGTTACTAGTTACTAGTTACAAATTACTAATTACGAAGCACGATTTAGTCCATTGTCTCTTGTCCTTTTTCCTTTGTCTTTCAAACTTCGCAGCTCAAAGAGCGAAGAAGGTTATTTAATTACGAATGACTAATTACAAATTACGAAGCACGATCAAGTCCATTGTCTCTTGTCCTTTTTCCTTTGTCTTTCAAACTTCGCAGCTCAAAGAGCGAAGAAGTACCTTTTGTATAAAACCAATTAGTCACTAGTAATTTGTAATTAAAACAAATAAAGCGCTTTTTTTATCGTTTAGAAATCTCTACGTAATCTCGTGTTGTTTCACCTGTATAGATTTGACGTGGACGTCCGATTGGCTCTTTGTTTTCTGTCATTTCTTTCCATTGTGCAATCCAACCCGGAAGACGACCTAAAGCAAACATCACAGTAAACATCTCCGTTGGGATACCAAGAGCCTTGTAGATGATTCCGGAATAGAAGTCAACATTCGGATACAAGTTGCGCGCTTTGAAGTACTCGTCTTCCAAAGCTACCCTCTCTAATTTCTTCGCAATCTCCAACATTGGATCGTTCATACCCAATTTTGCGAGGATATCGTCACATGCTTTTTTAATGATCTTTGCTCGTGGATCGAAGTTTTTGTATACGCGGTGCCCGAAGCCCATCAAACGGAAAGAATCTTCTTTATCTTTTGCTTTAGCGACCCATTTGTCAACATCTCCACCATCTTGGTGAATCTGCTCTAACATCTCAATCACTTCTTGGTTCGCGCCCCCGTGAAGCGGTCCCCACAATGCAGAAATACCAGCTGATACGGTTGCATACAAGTTTGCTTGCGATGAACCTACAATGCGCACTGTTGAAGTTGAACAGTTTTGTTCGTGGTCTGCATGTAAAATCAAAAGTTTATTCAATGCATTGACAACAACAGGATCAACATGGTAATCTTCTGTTGGCATAGCGAACATCATGTACATGAAATTCTTACAATATTCGTATTCGTTGCGTGGATACATGAACGGGTGACGCGTCGAATTTTTGTATGACCATGCAGCCAATGTTGGCAACTTCGCAAGCAAGCGGTGAATCGTTAAATCTTTTGCTTCTGGGCTACGATTCGGATCCAATGATTCTGGATAGAACGTTGAAAGCGAGCAAATCATGGATGAAAGAACCCCCATTGGATGCGCTTTTGCGGGATATGCTTCGAAGAATTGTTTCATGTCCTCGTGCACAAGGGTATGCTTCTGAATACTCGTTTTGAATGAATCCAACTGCGCTTGCGTTGGCAATTCTCCGTAAATCAACAAATAAGCGACCTCAAGGAATGTAGCATGATCAGCCAATTGCTCAATTGGATAGCCTCGGTAACGGAGAATACCTTCTTCACCATCAAGAAACGTTATTTTACTTGTCGTAGCACCGGTGTTTTTATACCCCGTATCTAGGGTTACATAACCTGTCGTATCTCTTAGTTTGCTGATGTCGATTGCTTTTTCATTTTCGCTACCAACAATTACCGGGAATTCGTAAACCGTGCCGTCAAGTTCAATTTTCGCAACGTTACTCATGATGATATCCTAATTAAATATAAATTTTTCCCGACTAAGTTAACAAAGAAAAATCAATCTTTTATCAAGCAGATGAGTGGAATGTTAAAAAAATGCAACTTCCCTTCAACGATGGTTTTCAGAGAATGAATTAAAGGTTGTTCAAGGTGTAGTTCAACATCATGTTAAAGAGATGATTTATTGTATTGCCACCATAAATTCCATGGTTTTTGTTTGGATAATTGAACAAGTCGAATTGCTTATCCGCTTTCACCAGGGCATTGATCATC
>CAMBMC010000108.1 GCA_945868555.1 Chitinophaga pinensis
GATCTTGGTCTAAATGACAATTTTCCCATACAACGGAAAGGACCCGCTGAATTTCGGAAAGAAAGTCGCGATGCATCGAAGAGCAATTTCGCTGTTTCAAAATCACCTAATTGCATTGGTTCTGGTTCAGGGAAACTGGCACTGGTAATTTTTTCAGAAGGTAAATTCAGGCCTAAGAAGACAGCTGTTTCTTCCTCTTCAGATCCGCCCAAAGGTTTAATGCGCAATATATCCGAATCATCAGATGGCAGTACCATCCAATCGCGGTTGCGATAGCGTACCAGCGTACCGGGTTGATGTTGTGTTGCTGTACTCATGCTTAAATTACTTTTCTAAAAATGTCTTTTCTGCGGATCACCAGATCCTCTACTTTTTCGGTGTAATGCCAAACGATTACATCGTATCCGGCATCTTTGAGTAATTGCCTTTTGTGCTCATCTTCCAGTTTTACACGTTCATCATCATGCACACTTCCATCGCAAAAGATCAACACAGGGCCGTCTTGCGTGTTGTACACGAAATCAGCACTGATATAGAATTCTTTCATGTTTACTTGTGCTTTATCCGGAAGGCTTAACTTGTTTTTATAGAGGTATTCAATCAATGGTTTTTCTGTGGAGCTGTTTCGATCGTACGAATCCAATAGCAATTTGTATTGTGCATCGTAATCATTTGATCCTTGGTTCGGAGAATAGTCACATTCCATTAACTGCTCCAGTACCTCCTTGATCTGACGGCGATCCAAAATGTCATGATCTCGCTGGTTGTAGTATGACAAGAGATCCTGGTAGGATGCCTTTGGCAACGATTGACCCAATTCAGTTTCCTCCTTCGTTTCCGGATCGAAATGCATGCATCGGTAACTTTCCGTGAACAATTCTTTCATGCGGACCGGTTCCTGGATTAATTGTGATAGAATACCTAAACTTCCTTCTGATGCTTCATAAATGAGAATGTTTGGTTTTTCTTTGGTTCCCATTATACGCACCCCGATTTCGTTTTCCTCAACTTGGAACAATCGTTCAATGCCTCGTTTGATAGCATAGCTCAATGAGGTTACTTGATCAGGCGTCGAGATTAAAGCTGATAAAGGCTGAATGTACAAGGTGTCCGCCGAATCGCGCACAAATACCAATACATCTTTCTTGTTATCCATTGTCTCTTGATTTTCAAGATCCTTCTGGGTTAACCATTTTCCATTTCGTTTATCGATGGCGAATCCTTCTGATGGCGATCGTTTCGATTTCCAATTGACTTTGATCAATTCAGTTGATTGACCATAAATCATGTTCATCAAATTCACACCACCACTTTGAATAGTAGCGTTCTTCGTACTTCCAATTCCTTGTGGGTATCTGAAATACTCAGCGATCTCATATCCGGATGAATTCCTTTCTTCCTCTATACACGAAATCCGCTCTTGTGGAATTCCTTCGCTTTCTGAGAGTTCTATCAGCGTTGTTCTGTATTCGCTATTTGTGCCGTTCTTCAATTGTGATCTGGTAATTGGATCCACATTCGCCGTTTCTGCTTCCTCATCCAAAAAGGCATAGCCTGTTTCGGTAGAAATCTTTGCTTTGCGCTGCATTGATTCCGCCTCCAGAACGGTCATTCGGTTAATTCGATATTTGCTACCGTTGTGATAAATCGTATTCATAGGACCAAACTCTTTCAACGCAACTGCTCTTGGTCGAGAAACGTATTCCCCTTGATCGTTGTGTTTGTATCCAATAAATGCGCGTACTGGTAATCGTGTGAAGTTATAACCTGGTAGGAACCCTTCAGAAGCCAAATACCTGAAAATGTAAAATTCCGATTCGTTACTCATCGACTGATTGGAGTCATTCTTCAATAATGCCAATTGTTTCTTCGCAACGGCATATTGGGTATTGGCCTCTTTCTTTTGTGGACTATCTGATTTTAACGTTGGATCTTGTTGTACCACGTGCGCTCTGTTCATCATACTTAAAGCAGAGGTATACAGTGTTTTCCAACGCTCAAACGCATCTTTAAATCTTCGTACAAATGAATCAGCTTTCTTGGAGTACCAATCCTCTGTATACCACCATGTGTCATTCAAATCCGGCTCCATTGAAACGACCACTTTTTTAAAGGAGTTGATCCATGTATCCTTGTACAATTTCAGGTTATTTTCAATAGAACTAATAATGGATTCTTTCACATGGATATCTGCAGGATTCGATAAGTCCAAAATGTCTGCAACCGATGAATGAAGTTCCTTAATCCCTAATTCCATAAGAAGGTAGGCGTTAAAATGAGAAGTCAATAACTCTTCATTTTTAAGGTCAATTCGTGGAGGAGCAACGGATCCTGCCACCATTGTGTCTGCAGCATTGAAATAATTTTGATCATGTGGAGACCAGGCTGAACAATACGTAAAAACAACAGCAGTTTGTCCGCTTCGTCCTGCTCGACCACTACGCTGAGCATAGTTCGCCGGGTTAGGAGGAACGTTTCGCATATGCACGATATTCAAATTGGCAATATCGATACCTAGTTCCATTGTAGGTGAACAGAACATGGTTGAGATTTCACCTTTTCGGAATTGATCTTCGCGTTCAATGCGATCAACACTTGATAGCTGACCTGTATGTTCGCGACCAATGATTTCTTTTTGATATTGGGAGAAGTCTGTTTTGTATAAGTTCTGGAAATACCTGTTTGGCTTTAGTTCTAAACCTCGATATGTATTGAATCGTGTTTTGTCGATCTCAACAGTTTCACCATCTCCCGGGAACCATTGGATGTAATCCGTTTTTAGTAAGTAACCAGTTATGACTCCGGAACTTCCCAGTAAGCCTTCTTTTTTGGACATGATGTTTACATCCGTCAGTTTGTCACAGAGTGCTTCAATAAACTCACGAAATTCATCCTTATTCATCACGCCATAATTGGCTTCCTGCATTTTTCGTTTGAAGTATTTTCCAATATTAGATCGGGAACCCATTGAAGCGAAATAAATTCCTTTTTGGGTACTACGTCCCGGTCTTACAGAAACCATGTACGCAGGTGAATCAAAGTTTTCATTATGATCTAGAGACCACAATTTTTTACTGTCGAGTTTATCTTTTAAAAGTGTTTGAGTTTCAGATTTATTTTCCAGCAAGATGCGGTGATTCAAGGCATAATTCGTTCGGAAGAAATTAAGTAGTTGCGTAAGCATTTCTTCCCGTTCTTCATGTGAAGATTGATTAAGAAATGGGATGTGTGCAAACTCTTCATCGTCAGCCGCCAAACGTTTTAACTGCTTATATTCAACTTTTAAAAGAGCCGTTTGCTCCAAATTTGGTAATGTATAACGCCATCCCCTTTTTAGATCTTGAAAGATTCGGTATAACAAATAGGTTTTTATTGCCCGTTCATTGTTTTCATCCGGGTATTTTGGATTCGTTGAAGGTTCCTTTGCGTAATCAACTTCTTTGAGTTTTAACTGTTCAAAAACGCGATCTGCAATCGTATGAACGTCCAATCCTGAAGGGTTGTTCTCTAAGGCAAAATGAAGCCCCGATCGCAAACGTACAGAAGATAAGAAATCATTGAAATGTCCTGCCTGTAATGAGGCATCTTGACGGTTATCCGTAAAGCTTAATAGTTTTTGATTTTCTACAGCTTCTTTTTGTTTGAATAATTCGGAAATCACCGCATAAGACATGATCGTAGTTGCAGTGCTTCGCCCTTCATTACCTAAACTCATTAACTTGGTACTCTCGTTCGTTTTTGAGTCTTCGTAGATTACTCCGGCTGTTGGGTCAATTCTGAGTTTAACAGGAATGAACCACCCTTTTAGAGGATAGTCCGGATTTTCGGAGTATTCACCTTTTGAGTTAAAGTAAACCTGTGTTGGCATTAGCCATTTGTAGGCAGGTTTAAATTCTGTTTCCGAGGTATTCAACCATTCAGGCGGCGCAATTTCGATCGGATCTTCATTCCAAAAATCTTCACCGTCATCCAGAATGAGATACCCTTCTGAAAAGTTTTCCTCTCTCAGATTTTCTCCTTTGGCATCTTTCATCGAAAGTGGGTCGATCGGTTCAACTGGATTTCTCGGTAAGAAAGTACGGTTGTCCACGTCCTTTTTTACACAGATAAAATCGAATCCCGAGTAACGGCTGAACAATATGGGATATAGCAACTTTTCATCACCATCATTTTTAACATATCTGCCCGGTTTGATGGTGATATGACGTTGGGTTCTGGATTCTAATGTTACCGAAACTGTGCTCGTCTGGGAAATAAACTGATGGAAACGAAAAGGAAGAAAACTCTTTCTGTTTCCGGCTAATCGATTGGTTTCATTCAAATGCTCCGTCCAACGAAGTAGATCCTTAAGCGTGTTTTCGATCATTGACAGATCATGCTCCGTTTCATTTTTCAGTTCGTTGGCGATTTCATTGAGCGTTCTTGGTTTACCTCTTTCCAACGTGCCATTGTTGTCCTTTAGAGCAATTTCAATTTCTAGCCAATTCGTCAACGGATGATTCATGAACGATTGTTCATTACCATTTTGATCAATGCCCTGATCGATTGCAGTTCTCAGTTCGAAAGGAGTATACTTCTTGCCATCCGTACATGTCTCCAGATATTCACCAATTATCTCGTTTGGAGAGTAACTGGCTCCAAATATAGTAGTAGCCACTTCGGCGACTTTTTGTTTTTTCTCCAACGGAGTTCCGTCGGACGACATCGTTGCAGATGTTCCTATGCATACAAACTCTTTACTGCACCAACTTTTTATCCTACGCACCAACAAACTTACATCAGATCCCTGGCGACCACGATAGGTATGCAATTCATCAAATACAAGAAATTCAAGGCTACTTTTGATTGAATCTCTCAACCAAGATTCTGATTGACGCGTCATAATCAATTCCAGCATCATGTAGTTGGTCAGGATGATATCCGGTTGCTCATTCTTTACCCAATCTCTATGATCCTGTCCTTCTTGACCAGTGTATTTCGCAAATGTTACAGGGAATGAACCACCAAAATTCTCCGCATATTTTTTAATCTCTTCCTCTTGGGAATTGATCAAAGCATTCATTGGATAAACTAAAATGGCTTTCACCCCCCTTGATTTCGTTGTTCCCTTTTGAAAAATATTATTAAAGATAGTTGCAAGGTAAGTCAATGATTTACCAGAACCAGTTCCTGATGTCACCACAAACCCTTTGCCTGACATCCCAATGCGAAGCGCTTCAATCTGATGCTTGTATAAGTTGTATTTTCCAAATGCCGTTTTCACATTCGGATGGATTTCACCAGCTTTTTCAAGACCCTCTAAACTCTCACCTTTTTGAAAAGAAGGATTGAATTGAATTAGAGGTTCTGGAATGAACCCATTTCCTTCAAAAGACTTGGCAACCTCCTCCTTAATTCGTTCATCCGCAATTGACAAAAATGAACTTAGGTATTCTCTATATTGTTGTACAACGTTTTCTCTAGTACGAAATGCATCCATTGGGAATTTTTTGATTTAAAGATATGCAAATTGATGCATTTATGGGGGCTTGGAAAGTTTGAACTATGCATTCTCTTTAAAATGAGTGCAGTTGCTTCAAGTTATATAATAATCATTTATGCAAATCAGCTCATTCATTTTGAAAGTGTCAAATCATTGACCTGATTTGTCATAGGAATTTTTGTTTTTTGTATTTATCTTCACAGATACGGAATATTTATTATGATACAAGCTTTCCCAGAATTACAAGAGTTATTTCGCTTAGAGACTTTTGATCACAAGCGATTAGAGGATTGCATTGAGCTAATTGATTCAATTTATCCAGAAAAGGATAAAAACAAAATGGCTCATACATTACTTAGAATGGAGTTGCTAAAATATCAATTGAGTGGAGGTAAGAAAAAATGGATAATTAAATCACGAAAGGTTTACACCCATAATGCCATCCTAAAATCTTTAAATGGGGTTAATAAAAAAGCAGATTTAAGAGATTTTAGGCTTAAAAAAGAGCCAGGAAATAAGAAAAGTTGGGTATTTCTTGTAAACAAAAAAGTCAGTGATGTAGCTCAAAAATTAGACATCAGTCTTGATTTCTTGCTTCGATATTTTAAGAAAAATGGCATCAAACTAACGCCAGATCATCGATTAAGGTATGATGAACTTTCCGAAATCCAAGATTATATCGTTAATAGATTGGATATTTTAGAGAGATTGAAAAAGAATAAATCACATAAGCGAATTAGATTAACTCGTAAAAATTCAATCTCTGCATTCAAAGGGGCCTGGGGTAAAATGCGAAAGTACGGGTCACCAGGTAAGATTATTTATATTAGAAGTCGGTAATGCAAACAAACTTATAAAGTAGGGGCTAATTTCAATGTCAATAAAAGAAAAGGTAATAAAGAACAATCAAAGTCTCGTCCCATTTTTTGGGGAGCGTTTAGATTTTATTCGTGGCTTGGATCCGCTTGGATTACAGAACACGTCTGACGCTACCTTTTCATTGCTTTTGCCAGGTTTAAACAACGTTACAGGAAGAATCAGGTATTACAGCTTTTATTGTTGGCTATTGGATGAATACAGCAAAAGAGTTGGTAGCACCGATCCTTTTGTACAACGCAAATTTATTCGAACGGCTGAATACATAATCGCTCTATGTTCTCAATACTATGAAAATGGGAATAGTAGCATGCCTGGTAGTAATTATGCCTATACACAAGTACAGATTGATGGATTAAATACACATGATCTCAATGCTGGTATCTTCAAGCCGGATGGAACAACGGCGCGCACATACTGGAATTTTAGCTGGGGAGCGTTCGGACAGTATTATATAGGTTCAATCCGAGATATTGGAATCATCATTGATCGTGAGAGTAATGGGGGTGTCTATACACGCACAAATACCAACGACCAAGGAATTATTAGCGGAGAAATGCTTGCAAAAGCGTTTAATGAAAACATTAACAGCGCAGATCTATTCTTTCAATGTTTGAACAAAGGTGAAATAAGTGAAAATGAATTGAAAGGTCTACTACCTGACTTTAATTTAACCTCAATTCCAAAGAATACCGAAGAACAGCGTTTACTCGCTCAATTGCTTATTCAAAAGGATTTTCCACTTAGAATTGAGGAAGAGTCAATTTCGTTGCGCAAAGAAACGATAGCACATTTACTAAGATTTGCCCAATCCAAACCAGAAAAATTCAACGATCGGGAATTTGTCTATTCTGCATACAACGCGAAAGGGCTGGTTGAAGAGCAATTTGATACAAGCCTATTTGGATGGTACTATTACCAGTTCAACGAGTTTTGGCATTATTCGAACACTTCACTTCTTAACGGAATATTAGATTTTTTAGAATCTACATCCGGACCAAATTGGGTTCAGCTCAATCTGTTTGTGGATCAAGTTTCAGAACAACTCATTGCTAAATTTATTGAAGGAGGATATACGAATGTTCCCAACCAAACACTCAAAGAGTTTTTAGCTCAATTTGAAGGAGATGAATACCAATGGCTTAGTAATTCAGGACAAAACTCGAAAATTGATCGCATTTATACTGGATTTCTATTGATGTTTTCACAGTTTGTCAATAATACGGATGAACTTGCAAAACTCAAGGAGTATGGCGAAAACAATGAATTGGCAAAAGACGGTGAAGGCGCAGGATATTTCCTTTTGCAGTTCAAATCTAAA
>CAMBMC010000109.1 GCA_945868555.1 Chitinophaga pinensis
AGGACAATTATTTCGGTTACCTGAAGTCAAGCTCTCACCGGCGAAGACTGAAGAATCTGCATCTGAACGAGGACATTAAATACTGCCTCACACCAGATCAGACCGATGTCATTCCAATCCTTAAAGATGGCAAATTGGTTAAACTATAAATGTCTCATAGGCTCAGTCCTTTTCATTATCCTCTCCTTCACGCATTCAGTTCATTCGACAACAACTGTGTCCTGGGGATTCTATGGCCATAAACGCATCAATCGAATTGCTGTTTTCACCCTACCGCCAGAACTGTTTGGCTTCTACAAGGAACACATCGAATTTCTCACTGAGCATGCCGTGGATCCAGATAAAAGGCGTTACGCGATGGACGGCGAAGCGCAATGCCATTACATCGATTTAGATCGATATTACACGGAAGGAGAAGATCCTTTCACGATTATCCCTAGAAAATGGAACGAAGCAGTTACTAAATATTCTGAAGACACCCTCCAAAAACATGGTATCGTACCTTGGCACATCAATGTTATGAAAATGCGTCTCCAAAAGGCATTTGAAGCAAATAATGTCGATCTGATTTTAAAGTATTCAGCCGATATTGGTCATTACATAGGTGATGCCCACGTTCCTTTACATACCACAGCAAACTACAATGGACAATTGACCGGACAGAAAGGAATACATGGGCTTTGGGAAAGTCGATTGGTGGAAATCAATGCAGATGATTACGACTATTTTGTCGGCAAAGCCAAATACATCGACCGCGTATTGGACTGCGCATGGGATGCTGTAAAAGGTTCGCATCTTGCCTTAGATTCAGTGTTGCGCATCGAAAAACAACTCACCGAAGAATTTTCTGCCAACCACAAATACAGTTACGAACAGCGCGGAAACGCAGTTGTTTCAACCTACTCTTATGCATTTTCACAAGCCTATCATCAACGACTAAATGGAATGGTCGAACGACGAATGCGGGCGGCAATAATTACGGTTGGGTCCATTTGGTTCACGGCCTGGGTCGATGCTGGTCAGCCCGACCTTTCTCGACTGCAAAACACTCCCCCTTCAACTGAACTTCTGGAAGAAATGAAGGCACTTGATGCACAGTTTCGTGCAGGATGTCATAGTGGTAGGATTTGTGAATAAAATCAATATATTTGATAGAAATTTTTTATTAAAAATATGCGCCGCAACCTTCTATTTCTTCTCTTTACTTTTTGGATTTGTATCACGTCTGCTCAATTGAACGACCATAAATTCCATCTGTCGGCGAAGTATAGCATGGGATCTGTTCAATCATCTAGATATTCTAATTACTCCCTTAATGGGGAGATCTTATTAAAGAAAATCGGACTAAACTACAATTTCGATTATACGGTAAGGCGCGATTCTATTCGTCAATTTCATGCAACAATGGGCATACTTGGAGCACCAATTCTTTTCGGAATTGGGTTATTAAATTCTGCCGATTCTGACACAACAAGTTCAGGGGCTTTTGGAATTATTGGTGGAATTATCCTTCTTGTCTTACCTGATGGTTTAAGTTATCACATTTCACCCAAATATAACTGGGATATTGCTCCTTATGCAAATATTCTTGGGCTTGACTTTGTCAGAGATCGAAGAACGAACCAACGTAGTATAAAATATGCATGCTCATTCGGAATAAAAACCACGTATTTATGGCGTGACATGTTCACCTTCAGTGCATTTGCAGAAACAAGGCAAGCAGCGAGTTACGGATGGGGCTTCGGCGCTGGAATTGGTCTAGGTGTGGTGCTGGGTACCAAATGACACTTCTTCGCTCTTTGAGCTTCGAAGGACAAAGGAAAAGGATTTTAAGATTCTAAGACATATGACACTTCTCCGCTCTTTGATGTTCTAAGGACAAAGGATAAAGGATTTTAAGATTTTAAGACTGGTTCTTACTTCGAAGTGCAAAACAAGTAACTCGTAATTCGTGGCTTCGAGACTGCTGCGCACCTCAGCCACCAAATTCGTAACTCCGAATTAGCAACTTCCACTCGCCGAAGACACCAAATAAACATTATTTTTACGTTGTTTAAAGTGATTCCATCAAATATGATTCAAGTAAGCAATCTATCTAAAACATTTGACCTTACGCGACAGCAACGCAAAGAGTTGAATACCGAAGAGCGCACTGCTCTTGCGGTAGACAATATAAGTTTCCGCTGTGAGCCTGGACGAATCTTTTCACTACTAGGGCCAAACGGCGCTGGAAAGACAACAACGATGCGCATGCTTTCCACTATTTACAAACCAAGTGCGGGTGAAATTATCATGGGTGGCACCGATGCTGTAAAAAACCCGCAAGAAGCACGTCGGAAAATTGGCTTTTTAACAGGTTCTACAGGACTTTATGCTCGGCTTACACCCAATGAATTGATTCAGTACTTTGGTGAGTTGTATGGTGTTTCAAAGGACAATATAGCGAAGCGGAAAGAACACTTGTACACGCTTTTGGACATGCATGACTTTCAAAATAAGCGCATTGGAAAGTTGAGTACTGGCATGAAACAAAAGGTGTCCATCTGCCGAACCATGATTCACGACCCCGAAATAATTGTCTTTGACGAACCAACAAGTGGTTTGGATGTCATTACGGCAGAGAACATTATACACTTGATTCAAAACTGCAAAGAGCAAGGGAAAACGGTCATTTTTTCAAGTCACATCATGAGTGAAGTTGATTTGTTGTGTGACGACTTGGCCATTATTCACAAAGGGGAATTGTTGTTCTCAGGAACAATGAACGATTTCAAAGGACAGATGCAAACCGATAATCTTACTGCTGAATTTATCCGTATTGTTCATCAATCTCAAAACGCATAAGCATGATATTTACCATATTTAAAAAAGAACTCAAGGAAACACTGCGTGATCGACGGACATTGATGATGATGTTGGTAATTCCCATTCTCATCTTTCCAATCATCATCAACATCACCTCCTCTGTCTCTTCATCTTTTCAGGAGGATGCAGCCACAAAAAAGATTAAAATTGGGATTGTAGAATCTAAAAATGGATTCTTAGCCAAAGAACTGTCCCAACTACCAGAGGCGCTAGGAAAAAAAGAACTTGTTACCTATGCTGACACCACCAGATTGATTAAAGACTTGAAAAAAGATAAAATCCAGTTGGGTGCCTATGTTTCGGCAAACTTCCAGCTGCACGTCGATTCAATGATACCTGCACCAGTTGTGCTATTTTTCAATGCCACAGATCTTGGCATGCAAGAACGTGCACAAGGATACATGAGTATTATTGAACAAAAGATGCAAGTTGAACGATTTAATAAACTGAATATCAGTCAAGAAAAAACACAACCAATCGTATCAGAATACCGAAATATTGCGTCCGACAAAGAAATGATTGGCAAACTTGCCGGTGGATTTCTTCCTTACATCTTTATTGCATTTTGCTTCATGGGCTGCATGTACCCAGCCATTGATTTGTTCACTGGGGAAAAAGAACGTGGAACCATTGAAACCCTATTGACAACTCCTGTTCCACGCTGGCAAATCTTATTTGGAAAAATGGGTGTTGTGGTTCTTTCCGGATTGCTCGCTGCTAGCGCTGCGCTTTTCGGACTTTTCATGTCTATAGAAACGTTAAATGGGATTGACAACGCTGAACTCATGGCTGTTGTTCACAGTATCCTAAGCCCTTCCTTTATTGTCTTGTTATACTGCCTACTCATTCCTTTAACCGTATTCTTTGCTGGTGTGATGATCCCAATCGCTGTCTATGCAAAAACATTCAAAGAGGCACAAAGCATTATCACGCCACTGAACATTGTGATGGTCATCCCTGCCATGGTGGGACTTTTTCCTGGGGTTGAATTGAATGGCTTAACCGCCTGTATTCCAGTAGTAAACATCGTATTGTCGACGAAGGAACTTATCGCAGGAACACTCGATCCTTTACTTGTTGCCTTAAGTTTTATCGTTATGACCATTTTGGCTGTTCTCGCTGTATTTATTTCATACCGTCGCTTTGATAAAGAGTCGAATGTTGTTTTATAGGACAATGGACCGCTGCGCTGATAGAACATAGACCGCTTCGCTGATAGAACATGGACCGCTGCGCGCTAAAGGACAAAGGACTTGATCGTACTTCGAATTTCCGAAGGCATCAAATCCTTAATTTTTCATTAGTAATTCGTAACTAATAATTCGTAACTAATAATTCGTAATTAATAATAAAGAATTCCCGCAAGCGTAATAATAATCACCCCAATGATATTGAGCACGAATCCCACTTTGACCATTTGGTGAATGTGAATTTGTCCTGAAGAAAAGACGATAGCGTTTGGTGGAGTGCCTACAGGAAGCATAAAGGCGCAACTCGCCGCTAAGGTCAATGGAACACAAAGCTGAACGACCGAAAGTCCACTCTCCATCGCAAAGGCTGCAACAAGAGGAACAAAAATTTGAACCAGCGCCAAATTTGACATGATCTCCGTGACAAATATGGCAATGGTAACAACAATAAGAACAATCACTAAAAGTGGCATATCACTGAATTGAGTAAAGACCTTTGTTAAGGCATCGATGACTCCATTTTTCTCAAACATCTTCGCCATGGCGAGTCCTCCTCCGAACAGCAAGAGAATTCCCCAGGGCAATTTTTCCGTATCTTTCCAATTGAGCAAGGGCTTTTTATCAGTGGTCCCAGGAATCACCAACATAAGGATTCCACCAAGAATTGCTGCGTTTTCATCACGGTACGAAAATCCAAACCAATCATTCACGAAATCTTTAAGTACCCAAGCTGCTAGAACACCAAGGAAAATTACAGACACCATTTTTTGTTCTCGCGTCCATGGAGTAACATTCAGATGAAATTGATGATCGTTCGTATTTCGCTCTTCCCCCAGGGAAAAATAGAAAAAACCAAAAGTAGCGAGCAACATCAGTATGCACACTGGCATGCCGATCGACATCCATGTCAAGAAATCCACTTTAATGTGCAAGGTATTCATCAAGTAACTCGCCATCGCTGTGTTGGTAGGCGAACCAATGAGTGTTGCCATCCCTCCAATGCTTGCCGCATAGGCTACTGAAAGCAACAAGAAAACAGGAAATTTTCCTTTTTTACCGTGATCGGGCAACGAATTATTGATCGCAATGGCCATTGGTAACATCATCAAAGCAGTCGCTGTGTTTGACATCCACATGCTCAGAAATCCTGTACTCATGATAAATCCAAGCAAGATCCGGGGTTTGGACTGCCCAACACGCTTAATGATAAAATAGGATACTTGCTCATGCACTTTCCATTTTTCAATGCCTAGTGCGAGTATAAACCCCCCAAAAAAGAGGTAGACATTGCCATCCCCATATTGCGATGCCAAATCCTCTTTGGTTAGCACACCAAGTGGTACTGATAAGATCAAAGGCAATAGTGCTGTCACATAAATCGGGATAACTTCAAACACCCAGAAAAAAATCATAAGACCACCAAGAGCCACAGAATTCCATAGCGTTGATTTGCCACCAGTCAAGACGATAACCAAGGCAAAAAGAAAAATACCGAAAACAATCAGCATTCCTTTCCAGTTCATTTTTTCCATGTGGGAGAAATCTATTCGCGAAAAGCGAGAATGAAATTAATTCAATCCGTTCAACTTCATGACAAAGTTCTCTGCTGCCGTTTCAAATTCAGCCTCAATCGGTTGAAAATCTGCGCGCGTTTTTGCTTTGTTGATTTTTGAAAGCATCTCATCTTGAAAGCTTGCCGCCTCATCTATGATTTTGTCTGTCTCCTCCGTTTTCGATGGATCAAACAATTGAATGGTGAAACATTCTTCAACGATATCGAAAATCATTCCGTTCAAATTTCTCTTTAGTATTCTTCTGCTAGCCATAATTTTTAATTTTTAACGAATTTAAGAGAACTATCACAAGTTTAATCATTTGAAGGCGCAAAGAATTGAACGAACCATTGTGTAAACAAAAAAAAGGCAACTCCGAAAAATTGCCTCTTGCAGTGGAAGCGCAGTTATCGCTCCGTTAATTCTACGTTGAATTGCACAAATATGTAAATTATATTTTACACATTTAGTTACGCTCAAAAATAAGCAATTTATCAAAGAAAATCACTTTAAAGTAAATTAAATAAACTTTTACATACACTAAATTATAAATATATGTAATAATATTATTTTGATTTATCGATTTTAACTACAAAAAAAGGGCTCAACTTTCGCTGAACCCTTTCAAACCTATAATTTATCTTACGCTTGTGGCGTGTCTTCTTTGCGCTCTGGTCTTGGCAACAACACGCGACGTGACAATTTCCACTTCTTCGTCTTTGGATCTTTTCCTACGACTTTGAATTTCAATACATCACCTTCTTTACACACGTCTTCCATCTTCGCAACTTTCTCCCAAGAGAATTCTGAAATGTGGATGAGTCCGTCTGTTCCTGGCATAATCTCTACGAAACAACCAAAGTCTTTTACGGACTTCACTTTTCCTTCGTACTCCGCTCCCTCTTCCACTTGTGGTGGGAAAGCAATCTGCTTGATGCGACGAACGGCTTCGTTCATGTCATCTCCATTGTTCGACATAATCTGAACACGACCTTCTCCATTTTCCAATTCTTCAATGGTAATGTTGGTCTTCGTTTCTTTCTGCATCGCTTGAATGATTTTTCCTCCAGGCCCGATGATGGCACCAATCATTTCGTTTGGCACATTGAATGCTTCGATACGAGGTGTCTGTGGCTTCATCTCTGTATTCGGCGTTGCAATCGTCTCGGTGATTTTGCCCAAGATGTGCAAACGTCCTGCACGCGCCTGATTCAAGGCCTGCATCAATACTTCGTATGGAAGTCCGTCTACTTTGATATCCATCTGACATGCGGTAATTCCTTTCGCAGTACCTGTTACTTTAAAGTCCATGTCACCCAAGTGATCTTCGTCTCCTAAGATATCAGACAATACGGCAAACTTACCATCGTCAGCAACCAATCCCATCGCAATACCTGAAACAGGCGCTGTGATTGGAACTCCACCGTCCATCAAAGCCAATGTTCCTGCACAAACTGTCGCCATTGAAGACGAACCGTTTGACTCAAGTACATCAGACACCAAACGGATCGAGTACGCATATCCAGCAGGAATAACTGGCTTCAAGGCACGCAAGGCCAAGTTTCCGTGACCAACCTCACGACGGGAAGTTCCACGCAATGGTTTCGCTTCACCTGTTGAGAATGGTGGGAAGTTATAGTGCAATAAAAATTTCTCTGTTCCTTGGAAGGTAGCACCATCAATCATTTGCTCGTCCATTTTACCACCAAGGGTCAATGTTGTCAATGATTGTGTTTCTCCACGTGTAAACACAGCAGAACCGTGTACCATTGGAAGGTAATCTACTTCAGCCCAAATTGGACGAATCTCGTCGAATTTACGACCGTCAAGTCGTTTTGTCTCGTGCAACATCACCCAACGTACCGCCTTTTTCTTCACTTCAGAAAAGTAAGTAGAAATGAATCCGCTTACAGCTGGCAACTCTTCTTCAGAGAATGAAGCTTTCACTTCAGTTTTGATGGCATCAAACAATTCTGTGCGCTTTGCTTTATTGGCCAAGCCCATGCGTGCAACATCTTTGCACTTGTCCAT
>CAMBMC010000110.1 GCA_945868555.1 Chitinophaga pinensis
ATCTGTAACACCGAAGGAAGTTCAAGACTTTTACGCATTGATCCCTGCCGATTCTATTCCACTCATCAACTCACTGTTGAGTTTCCAGCAAATCGTTGTTTTCCCTCAAATCACCAAGGAAGATAAACGAATGGCGTATGAGAAATTGGCCGAGATTCGAAAAGTTGTTTTAGCTGGAAAGAGTTTTGACACCCAAGCACGCATCCATTCCATGGATCCAGGAAGTGCACCCCAAGGCGGTAAAATTGAAGCATCCCGCGGCATGATGGTCCCACAATTTGAATCTGCCGTATTTTCCTTGGAACCCGGTGAAATATCGGATATTTTCGAATCAGAATACGGCTACCACATCGTCAAACTCAATAGTAGAAAGGGAGATGACTACATTTGCCAGCATATCTTGATTATCGCTGAATTTAGTGGCAGAGAACTCGAAATTGCCTCCTTGAAGATGGATTCGTGTTACCAATTGTTGAAACGGAATGAAATCACATGGGAACAGGCGGTTGTTCGCTTTTCAAATGATGAACGAACGAAGCAAAACCAAGGAATCATAACCAATCCAATTACGGGGGAGCAAACATGGGATATGGAAGATTTGAGTCAAGTCGATCAGCAAATTTTCCTGATCACAGATGCCATGGAGAAAGGCGACCTTTCACAACCCAACCTGTACTACGATATTTTTGACCGCAAACAAGGAATCCGTGTGGTGCGTTTAATGGATCGCACACAGCCGCACCGTGCCAATTTAACAGACGATTATGCGTTGATTAAGCGCGCCACTGAAAATGACAAGAAGCAAAAAACAGTGAACAACTGGGTAAAACAAAAGATTGGAAATGCATACATCCGCATTGATGAATCCTTTGTAAATTGCGTCTTCAGAAATAACTGGTCAAACAATTAGTTTCTAATTTAGTAGACGAATAATTAAAACACCATGTCAGACAAAGCGGCAATAGATCAACTGGTAGCGCATTACGCAGAATTGAAAAATGAAATCCATAAAGTCATCGTTGGACAGGATGACGTTGTAGATCAAGTACTCATCTCTATATTTTCACGGGGACATTGTTTACTTGTCGGCGTTCCAGGTCTAGCAAAAACCTTGTTGGTAAACACCATTGCGCAAACCTTGGGTTTGAGTTTCAACCGCATTCAGTTTACACCAGACCTTATGCCATCGGATATTATTGGGTCAGAAATTTTGGATGAGTCGCGCAATTTTAAATTCATCAAAGGGCCATTGTTTTCGAACATTATCCTTGCCGATGAGATCAATAGAACTCCGCCTAAAACACAATCAGCCTTGCTTGAAGCCATGCAAGAACGCTCGGTTACAGCAGCTGGAACAAACTATGCGCTCCCATCACCTTTCTTCGTTTTAGCTACACAAAATCCCATTGAGCAAGAAGGTACTTATCCCCTTCCAGAGGCACAATTGGACCGTTTCATGTTCAATATCTGGGTTGATTACCCGAGTTACACCGAAGAATTGGCCATTGTCAAGTCAACGACATCTGACAATCGAGTTCAATTGAATCATGTATTGAGTGGTGAGCAAATCCTCAACTACCAAGAATTGATACGCCGCATTCCTGTGGCAGACAATGTATTGGAATATGCAGTTAAACTCGTTGGTAAAACGCGATTCAGCTCAGATTTAGCCCCTCAAATCACGAAAGATTTTATTTCATGGGGAGCTGGTCCTCGCGCCTCACAAAACTTGATTGTAGGTGCCAAATGTCGCGCTGCCCTAAACGGTCGTTATTCACCGGATATTGATGACGTGAAAGCCGTAGCTAAACCAATCTTACGTCACCGTTTGGTGCGCAATTACCGCGCGGAAGCAGAAGGCTATTCGATGGATAAGATCATAGAAAGCTTATTGTAAATCCATGGGTTTTGTTATCGTCAAGCGTTTTGACAATTCAATTGATGCACACTTGTTTCGTATTTCACTTGAAGCCGAAGGAATAGATTGTTTTCTTTTCGATGAAGAGATCGTTTCGTTAAACCCACTTTATTCCAACGCTGTAGGAGGCATTAAAGCAAAGGTTAGAGACGAAGATGTAGAACGCACACGAACCTTTCTTAAAACGATTGAACTACAGCAGAAACCGCTATGTCCTGCCTGTGGGTCTAGCGACACCTACCTCGATTACACCTCAAAAAAAGCACTTCCGCATTGGATTGCCTCTTTATTTAGTCTGTTGACAGTGACGTACCCCATTACAGGAAAAATGGTCAATACCTGCAAGGCCTGTGGGGAAAGGTTTAGAAGTTAGGACAATAGACATGATACTATGGACATAGGATAAAATCTCTTGACTCATAGCTTGATTTCTTTTTCGTTGGGTAAATCGAGTTCTATGCGCCAAAAAGAGCGCGTTGTAAATCATTTTGATTCTTTTTTTTGATTAATACATAATTAATTATTTGTTAATGCAGCATTTTTACCCTAGCTTTAAATACTTGAAAAATCTCAATTATGAAAAAAGTAATTTATCTCTCCGCATTTGCTGTAATCCTTGCACTCACATCATGCAATGTCTTAAGAAACTATTCCACCGAAGGCTTCACGAACGAAAACAATGTTGTATACTACAACGGAGTGGCGATGGCGAAACTTGCGGGAATTGAATTTGCTTTAGACGACAACAAGTTCGTTAAAGAGATGACTTTCGAATTGATTGATGGATCAAACAACAACAAAATTCACAACTTAATTGCCTATTTGCATAGTGTACACAAGGATTATGAGATAGAAATCGAAATTCCATTTGACAAAATGGAAGGATTTAATTAATCAATGTTGTCGAACGTGGCCTTTTCCCCCTTCGGGAATATCAAATAAGAATGTATAGAGCCCAATAAAATGGGAATTCTTAAATCCTCTGCTCGAATAAAGTGATTTGGGAATGTAAATGCGCTGCTTTGTGCCCAAGCCCTTGGCGGCAGTTTGTGGAGCAACACCGTCCTGGATACATGGTGCGTCTTCCTCCCCTTCATTGAAGTTGGCACCAAATTGCCATACCTCTGGCCACTCTTTCAACAGCACCTTGCCTGCACCCGCATTTTCTGGAGCTATGATATAGAAACCACCAAAATTAACTTTACCCCTAAGCTCTTCAATCATTCCTAAGGAATAGGCATATCCCATGCTGTGCGCAACGATATATAGGGTGTCATTTTTTGATTTGTTTGGCACTTCATTCAAGAGTTGATACAAATTTCGTCCTGCGATTCTTCCATTTTCTATGCGCTTTTTAAACCCACTTTTATTGGAGCGTTTACGCAGTAAATCTATGGTGTAATCCGATTGAAATAAACTTAACCATTTTGCCGTTGAGGATGAATGGTAGCAGATGTGCTTGTTTTCATTGCTACATCTTGAGGGATACGCGGCAATTAATTTTATGAAATTTTTAATATTTCGATGATTGGATGTGGCAATGGAAAAATTGCCGTCGGCATAATAACTTTCAGATGGATTAATCCTTTCACGAAACTTGGTATCTATATCTTTGTAATACCAATAACGAAAACGATCAAATGAATAAATCAGGTTGGTAGAGCTTGGAAGCTCAAGTCCATTATTTTCAAGGTCCCATACTTGGTCTTCAAAACTATTTGCTATCGAGGATGACCTGTATCCATTCACAAACAACAAAATACGTTTGGCAGGATCTTGTACCTTGAGCAAGGCCGTTATTTCATTCCCTCTATGGTTATACACTTCCTGTCGGATGGTCTTCCCCTTTTGGTTTTTAAATGAAAAGACCATGTATTGACTTGCCGATTTTCTTGAATACTTTTGCCCTTCCACCACCAGATCATCACTATCGTGGTGAAATCTGCACTGCAGCAATTGCTCATTTTTAAAGGTCACATGAAAATACAAAACAGGCTTTCTTTTTGATTTGATCCATTTGTTCTTCTTATGCACCATGACTTGCGAACAAATTTCATCTTCAACACGTCCCTGCATTTTTTTATTTTGTTTCACCTCCCGAATGGCTTGAAACTCACTCATTCCTTTCAGTTCTTTGATTGGACCAGATCTTACAACAAATTGATCGTATCCACTTTGGATGAAATAAAAACCCGAAAAAAGTACACCTATACCTAGAACCAAACCAAACAATCTAACCAAAAACTTCAGGAAAAATCGTCGTTCAAACCTTGAATCAATGGCCTTATCCAATCTCTTTTTTAACAAGACAGCCAAAGCAATTCCAAAAGCAACAAGTATCATGTGCCAAGCACATATATTTTGATTCCTAAGTGTAAATCTGGTTTCATACAAGAAGTCATCGATATTCAAATGATAGGATTGATAATTCCTTTTGAACGGATGCCGAATTGATGACATTAAATCATTGTCCCACAAGCGAATATTCCCCTTCTCGTCTTCTTCCCAGAAGTAATAAGCCACACGGCCGTTATCAACTGACACTTGCTCATAATCATCATAATGGCTAAACGCTTGCGGAGATGAGCTTAATGCATCCCATTGATGAGCGATCAACATGAGTCCACCTTGTTCATCAAAGAGATTAGCTGTTGTATTTCGAGCAGGACCATTGTTCTTCCAAGTAGCATCCAACTGACCCATACCTATACCAAGCAAGCGCGCAAAAGATCGATAAAACAAAGAATCATCGGGTTGATCTACAATAAATCCAAGTGACTTGCCCCGAACCACGTACTCCTGAATGGCTGAATTTTTAAATCCCGGTAGGAGAAAAACATAATGGGCATTTCGATTGTACTTTGGGAACTGAATAAAATAGGCGTCCCTCAATTCCTGCATCTGACTCGTATATTGCTTATACTCCAAGGTAGGAGAATTGAATTCAGAAATGGCTTCGAATGTACTCGCATCAAAACGAGAATCTACCGAGACATTAAAACGTATGCGTGTGGGTGAATAAATTTGATTGATGAATTGACTGAGCTCAAGCGTATCTAATGAAGCAGGAATAATCGGAACGATAATGACATTTTCCAGTCGCTCGGGATAAATTCTAAGGTCTAGTTTTCCAATGATTACCTCACCATTGTATACCACTTCAATGGTATAATTCTCATTACTTCGAGGAAGTGTAAGATTAAATCTCTTCCCAGGAATCTCTTGAGCTTTCAAATTGCCCTTCGTATTTCCTTCAATTCTAAATTCAATAAGTCTAGTTTTCAAACGCTTATTGAGAACAGAAACCGTCAATGATGTCTCTTGATTGGGCAGAACAGAATAAACAGGAACGATCGCTTTTGAACCGTTCATATTCACGAAGGACTGGTAATACCCATTCCATTCACGAATTTCACCCGCATCGAAACATAAGTTATTTTCTTCTTTTATACTAAAAACAAGGTTTGTATTTCCAGAATTTTGTGTGACACCCTGTATAGGAATGAGTAAAATTGCTTGAAAAAGAAGTAGATAGATTAGTTTAATTTGGCGCATACACAAATATACAAGGAAGATTTATGCTATTTCCTCAGAAGAACAAAAAGTTCAGAACCCGCACGAGCTGGTAATGAATTGTAGCACTCCTCCATCTGAATTTTAGAAAAATAAGGCGAAAAAATAGTTAGATATTCCTCCTTATTCCCACCAAAGGGAGGGCCTGAGTCGAAGGTGCGATTAAATAGTAATCCGGCAAAAAATCCTCCTTCCTTCAGCAATTCTGCGCATTTCTGTGGGTATTCATGCCGCAAGCTAGGATCCAAGGCACAAAATAATGTTTGCTCTAAGATGAGATCAAACTTGCCTGAAAAATCAAAAAAATCACCCACATGCATTTGGTTTTCTGGAAACTGTGGACATCTATTTTTCAACTCCACCAAGGGCTCAGTAACGAAGTCAATGACATGTACATTTCTAAACCCATGAAGGAAAAGATACTCCGCTTCATAGGCTCTGCCCGCACCTGGAATCAAGATCCGAATTTCTTTATTGGGCAATTGATCAATAAAGGCTTTTAATGGCGGAGCCACGGCACCAAGGTCCCACCCCGTTTCATTGGAATGGTAGCGATTCCTCCAATAATTTGCGTCTAAAAACGAATGTTCAGTCATAAAAAAATCCCGAATAAATTATTCGGGATTCAAGATAGTAAGAAGTAATTAATCAATCACTACCTTTTGAGTTGTCTTTTGTGTGCCATTGTTGAAAGAAACGAAATATGCCCCCTTGGCAAGATCAGTCACATCAATCATTTGCTCACCGAAGCCTGTTAAGTCAGTTGTGAATACAGTTAATCCATTTACCGAAGTAATCTCAACTGTACAATCTGAATTGATTTTCGCAAACAATTTCCCAGATGTAGGATTTGGATATACCATATCAACGAATTGATCAAGATTTTCAATACCGGCAGCAGCGCGTACGTCAAATGCGATAGTACCTGGAGAAACACCCGCTTCAAAGCTCGTTAAAAGTGTGTTTGATGCATCATAGGTGAGCACGGTTCCAAATGAAAAGAAGTCCGTTGAAGATGCATACAGGTTACCACTCACAGGTTCTTGCGCCAATTCGTAGTATTCATTTGCAAATCCATTCAAAGGTCCAACATTGTTCATCAAAGTCACATCGAACTCATTCAATACATTTTCCATAGATACTTGGTACACCAGTTTATTGTCACGCAAGGCTGATGTTCCGCATCCTGTGGATGCACTTGATAACGAAACGGTAGTTACTGCCGAGCCATCCAATGGAATGCGAGATACCGAAGCGCCGCTCCAATCTTTGTTGTTCACAGAATAGAGATAATTTCCAGATCGCACTAGATTGTCTGGATTTGTTCCATTGACACCAAGATCAACTTCATTTCCATAAGTCAAGGTTGTTAAGTCGAGTTTTCCAACAATGCCTTTTTCATTTCCCCACTCATAGCCATTGTTTACAGCGATATAGGCAGAGCTTCCATCTACAACAATGTTTTGTGCTGCCCACTTTGGACCTTGAACAGTATCGATGGCAGCTTGCAATTGTAAGCTTGTAGCATCATACACATGGAGGTATGAATCATAAGTTGTTAAGTACTCACCGCGTGTAGCAACCAATTTATCTTGCCAAATGGCCAAATTTCGCACACCAGTGCAAACCACTGAGGCCACTTCTTGATGGGTATTGAGATCCATCTTGAAAATCTTCGTGTCTGCAGCGACGTAATAATAATTTCCAGAAATAATTAAGTCAGATGCAAAACGCATGTTCTCAAGCGTGTCAACAACGACATAATTTTGATTTTGTGGATTGTAAACGCCAATGGTTACAGGAGTTACAATGGTGGAAGCTGCATAATCAAAGTATCCTTCATTCAATACAAGGACTTGATTTACATAATTTTGTGCGAAAGTGAACCCACTCACACAAAGACCAACGACAAGGATTGCCTTTTTCATTCGTTCTGTTTTTAAACGGTTAATAAACTAAAAACAAGAAGCATGAAAAAAGAAGGACAAGCCGAATACATACATTCGGGCTAGAGTCCGACTTTATTCTGAAGTCTTCTCTACATGTCTTGGGCAAGTATTCTGACTCTTACCAACTCTCTTTCGCCTTCCCATCTTATACAGACAGTGGCCTTTT
>CAMBMC010000111.1 GCA_945868555.1 Chitinophaga pinensis
GTTGGAATGTTGTGGTGCGTTGAGCATGAAATGTATAGAACCATAGTCTGCATTCATTTCAGGATTCTCAGAGATTTGAGCTTGCTCACCAAGCACTTCGAAGTCAGCGTTTACCTTAACGTTCAATTTACATCCCTTGGCGTCTTCAACTGTCATGGCATAAACACCATCAGTCATTGACGTTGGGTCCGTGAAATTTGCGTTTCCATTCAAGCGAATGAAATAAAACGGTGCCTTATCTGCTGACCAAGGCGAACCACCTACAATCTTCGCATTCATGCTGCCATTCAAGGCATCAACGAATGTTGCTTCGTCCATATCATAATACAACATTAAAGGTTTTGGCATTTCGATTACCGACTGTGCTTCTGCTTTCAGACCTTTCGCATCAGTTACGGTAACTGTATATGCACCTTTTGTCAATCCAGAAAGAGAAGCTGTTGTCTCACCTGTGTTCCATACAATTGCGTAGGGTGCTGCTCCGCCTGTAATGTTTAAGGTTAATGCTCCATCCTTTCGACCGAAGCAAGAAACATCTTGTTTCGTTAGGTTGAGTGTCATTTCCTTTGCTGAAGCTGTCCATGCAAAAGCAGTGAAGAGAATGAAGAGAATTGCTGAGGAAAAATTTGTCGTTTTCATAATGTATGTGTTTTTCTTTCAACAAAGCAACGACATCTATTTCAAACAAATCCAACAACTTCCTTTAATGAATGTAAGTTTCAGCGTATACTACTACGTGCACTACGTAGTTCTACTTAGTGAGGATGAAAAAAACCTATTTATTCTTCGAAAATTCGCTTATTCCAGCATTGAGCCACTTCTTGAAATCATCAGGATCACTGGTATGTTCAAAGTCAGCAGAACCGTTTGAAAGATCTGTTCCGTTAGGATTCTGCATCACATAGTAGGGCTGAGCGAGAATCTTGTAACGTTTAATTTGCAACAATTTCCATTTGTCTCCTGTTGTACGCACAGACATTTTTCGTCCATTAACTTTAAACTCACCTTGCTCCTTCTTCGGCAATGCTTTGCGTTCGTCTACGTGAAGTGAAACAATCACCACATCATTTTTCAAAGACTCTATGATGCCATCTTCGCCCCACACCTTTTGTTCCATCTTGCGGCAATTCACACAATTGATACCTGTAAAATCAACAAACAAGGGTTTATTGACCTCTTTTGCATAAGCCAAGGCCTTGTCGTAGTCGTGGAACACCCACAAGTTTTGAGGACCACGCACTGTGCCATCAGGACCTACCTCACCAGAGGCAGCACCGCCGCCACCGCCTACTCCAAGTGGTGACTCACTGTATTCAAGTGGTGGAGGGAATGCACTAATGATTTGCAATGGTGCGCCCCACATTCCGGGAATCATATAAATCACAAACAATAAGGTAGTCGTACCGAGCAATACACGTCCGACGGAGAGATTATCAACGGGACTATCGTGCGGCATCTTAATTTTTCCAAACAAATAGAGCGTCAAGACTCCAAAAATAGCAATCCAAACCGCCAAGAACAATTCACGCTCGAGCATGTGAGTATCCCAAGTCATGTCAGCATTCGACAAGAATTTGAAGGCAAGTGCCAATTCCAAGAATCCAAGTACCACCTTCACACTGTTCAACCAACCACCTGATTTAGGCAGTGTGTTTAACCACGCTGGGAAAGCAGCAAATAAACCAAATGGGATCGCCAAGGCCAATGAAAAGCCAAACATTCCGATAATTGGCGTAATTCCACCCTGACGTGCTGCCTCAACGATGAGCGTTCCAACGATTGGTCCGGTGCATGAGAATGACACCAAAGCCAAAGCGAGCGCCATGAAGAAGATGCCAATCAATCCGCCGCGGTCTGCATTTTGATCCGCCTTGTTGACCCATTTGCTAGGTAGACGAATTTCAAATGCACCCAAGAAAGAAACCGCGAAAATGATCAGAATGATGAAGAATACGAGGTTAAAAATTGGATCTGTCGACATGTTGTTCAAGGCCTCTTCGCCAAAAATTGCCGTTACCGCAGTTCCAAGAACGATATAAATCAAGATGATAGAAAAACCAAAAATCAAGGAATTGCGTATGCCCTTTGCTTTAGTTTTACTTTGCTTTGTAAAGAAGCTTACAGTCATCGGTACCATTGGAAACACACATGGTGTAAAGAGTGCCAACAATCCACTTAAAAACGAGATAATGAACGTAGTCCAAAGCGAACGACGATCCGATTTTTTTTCTTTTACGTCTGATTTTTTATCTGTTTTAGAATCGGCACCCTCTGAATCGACGGGTGTTCCCGAATCCGCACTGGCTGTCGTGTCGGCTGTGGCATCATCAGAAGCAATCGCTCCTTTGACTTTCACTTTAAATGGAACCGACATATCTGGCAAGCATTTAAACTCATCACAAGTTTGAAAAGCAAAGCTACCGCTGATTTCAAAGTCTTTTTCAGTAAGGACTTTTATCTTTCTTTTCAGCTGAAAACTACCTACATGATAGGCCAAATCTTCATCGGCAAGTTCATCGTGAACTTGAATGGGTTTTGGCTCAATTACACCGCCCTCAATAGAGAACTGAGGACCTTTTTTCACTTCTAAACTTGTCGGAAAACCGAAGCTTCCTTTAGGCAATTTAACAGCGTTGATGTGCCAATCTTTAACAATCTTAATTTTGGCAACAATAAACGCTTCATCTCCCTCTTGTTCTACAGAAAACGACCATTTCACCTTATCTTCAGGTAAGTCAATGGTTTGAGACATGGCATTTGCTGTCAATAAAACAAAAAGTACCGATAAAAGTGAGCGAAAAATTGTCATATCAAATTGGATTAATTCGGGATTTCAATGGTAAATGGTGCATCAACCGGAGGAAGACACATGGTATCGTTGCAGAGCATGTAGGTAATTGATCCTGTTATCGTTGATGCATTTTTTGTCGTTTTTAACATGTGCTGAACAAATATCACTTTTCCTTCAAAGTAGTTCAATGTGGCCTCGAAACTGGGGTCGTATTTACGAATAGACTCTGGTTCTTCGACTTTACCCTTCAATTTTATTCCGTTCAACTCATCGAAAGCAAAGGAAGTAGCAACAGGTCCAGCACCATCGGCAATGTGTTGGCTGTACAAATGCCAACCTTTGGCGATAGAAGCGGTGAATTCAATGGATTGACTTTCTGGATTGTAAGTTACGACCCAAGCAATTTCTTTTTGCGCTAAACTGGTTAGAGACAAGCATGTGAAAACGATTAAAAGAATCGGGATTTTCATAGTTTTTTCGTGTTGTTCAAAAATACACAATGCATTGAGAAGTAATACAAGACTTTGCAGAAGATAGTTAAATTCCTGTTAAAGTTCGTCACCCCGCCTTGACTTCTGAAATTGAATAACGCGCCGTTGCAGCAATCGTCTGATCTGCCAAAAACCCCTTGTCGAACATATATTTTCCAGTTATGGCAATCATCGCCGCATTGTCTGTACAGTATTCAAATTTCGGAATATACACGTTCCAACCTTGCTTCTTCCCTGTCTCATTGATGGCACTTCTCAATCCGCTATTCGCTGAAACCCCTCCTGCGATGGCAATTTCCTTCACCCCGATTTCACTCGCTGCTTTAGTTAATTTTTTCAAAAGGATGTCAATAATCGTCGCTTGAATGGAAGCACACAAATCGTTTAAGTTGTCTTCAATAAAACTCTGATTTTTGATTGTTTCCTTCTGCAAAAAGTACAAAATAGACGTTTTCAAGCCACTAAAGCTGAAATCGTAGCCTTGAATGTTCGGCTTGGAAAACTGAAATTTTGTAGCGTCTCCAAGTTTCGCGTGCTTATCAACCAATGGTCCTCCTGGATAGGGAAAACCCAATAATTTTGCTGCTTTATCGAAAGCCTCACCTGCGGCATCGTCGATGGTCGTGCCAATCACCTTCATTTTCAAGTGACTCTCCACCAAAACAATTTGTGTGTGCCCACCCGATACCGTTAAGCAAAGAAATGGAAATGAAGGTTTTGGCTTATTTTCATCGTCAATAAAATGTGCCAAGACATGACCAATCATGTGGTTAACGTCAATCATGGGGATGTTCAATCCGAGTGAAAGTGCTTTCGCAAAACTTGTCCCCACCACTAAGGATCCCATTAAACCTGGACCACGTGTGAAGGCAATCGCATCCACATCTGAGAGGGCTATTCCTGCTTTTTTCAGCGCCACGTCGACCACTGGAACAATGTTCTGCTGATGGGCCCTTCCGGCAAGCTCTGGCACCACCCCACCGTACTGTTCATGGATCTTTTGTCCTGCCGTTACATTCGATAAAATAGCCGTGTTTTTAAGCACTGCAGCGGATGTATCGTCACAAGATGACTCAATACCTAAGATGATTACCTCTTTTTGACTCAACTTTCAGTAAATTTGTGTTGCGAATGACAAAATTACTGAAAATAATTGGCCGAACACTTGGGATTTCATTTGAATGGATTCTCATTTTGTTGATTGCCTTTGCCTTTGCTATTCGCACAACACCTGTCCAAACGTATCTTGCTAAAAAAGCGGCTGCCTTTCTTTCAAAAGAATGGAACACCCGTGTAGAGGTGGGTTCTGTTTCCATCATTTTTATCGATCGCGTCGCCTTGGATGACGTGCTCGTTTTGGACCATGAAAAAGACACTTTAGCCTCTATTAAAACTCTATATGCGACGCTTGACAAGCTAGATTTAAAGAAGAATGTACTCGATTTGGGGGAAGTGGAACTTGATGGTGGCGTAGTTCATTTGACCCAAGATGCAAAAACCGGAGAATTTAATTTTCAGTTTATCCTCGATTATTTCAAAAGTGACAAGCCCTCGAAATCTAAACCGATGGCCCTATCCCTGCGAGAGGTTCAACTGACAGACCTTAATTTTAAGTACACCGACCATAGACAAAAGCATGACCTTGAAGGAATTGATTTTGATCACTTAAACTTTAAACACGTAAATTTATCCGCTGAAGCCTTCACTATTGTCAATGATAAAATTTCTGTCAACGTTCGTTCATTTAGTGCACAGGAACAATCCGGATTTAAACTAAATAAACTCAGTGCGCGGGTCAATGTGAGTCCGAAAGGAATCTTGTTTTCCTCGCTGATTATAAAAACCCCCGATTCGGACATCAAAGCACCAAAGTTAAACTTGCTGATGAATGATTATTCGGACATGAGCGAATTTGTGGATAAAGTGACTTTTGACGCACGTTTGGCAAAAAGTTCCGTGAGTTTAAAAGACGTTTCTTATTTCGCTACTGACCTATGGGGAATGGACCAAGTCATTGAACTAAAAGCCGACGTCACGAAACACATCAAAGACTTAAAAATCTCAGGACTTCGCTTAAAAACAGGAAAAAGAACCGTTGTTCGCGGGACAATAAACTTACCCGATTTTAGAAATTTCAATCGGTCCTTCTTCTCTGAAAAGTTAGATTATGCTTTCATATCATTGACTGATTTACAAAAAATCAGGATGCCCAATTCTTCAGCAAACAACTACCTATCTTTCGATAAAATTTTACAACGCTTGGGGTACTTTGAAGCCATCGATTTGAGATTGGATGGATTTTACTCCCAATTTGTTGTATCGAGTGACAAACTCAACACAAAACTAGGTGCTATTCGCATGGACAATGGGATCATGTTCACTCAAAACTTTGCCAACAACTCCTTTTTATTTCAACACTCCGAGGCCAGCGAGTATGATGTCAAGGTCGAACAATTTCAGCTTGGGCAGTTCTTAGACAATCGAAGTTTGGGTGTTGTTGACGGTACATTTTTCTTGACGGGTGAAGCATTTTCATTGGCAGATATTCATTTCACCGAAATCACTGGAAATGTAAATCGCTTTGATTACCTCGACTATGCTTACACCAACATCATCGTCAAGGAAGGAAGTTTTGCCAACAACTTGTTTACTGCCAATATTGATGTGAAGGACGACAACTTGGATTTAGAATATGATGGTTTCATTGATTTCGCTGACAATCAGCACATGTCATTCACCATTGATTTGAAGAAAGCCCTTCTCGACAAATTGAATATCGCAGAAAAAGACAGCACCTTCCTAAAGACGAAATTCGTGATCGATATTTATGGGAAAGAATCCAATACTATGGCGGGAAATGTGAAGATGAAAGGTTTACTCTACAAAGAAGGAAGTAATGAAATAAAGCTGCCTGATATTGACGTTTCTGTCGCACGTTCAGCTACTGAGGACAAATTCACCATTCTAAGTCCAATTGCAGACATCACGCTCACTGGGAAAATTGACTTTTCAACGCTTGTTGATGATTTCTTGCTACAGTTTGAGAAAGTTTTTCCTTCGGTTTTAGCGGCCAGCGGCAAAAAGAAAAATGGCAGCAGCGCGAAAAGTAATTTCTCGTACAATCTAATTACCAAAGACACAAAAGATTTCTTGGCCATCTTCGTACCTGAATTGTCCATAGCTCCAAAATCCGTTCTTGTAGGTAACTTTAGCGGAACAGACGAAAGCTTCACTATGGCCTTTTTGTCATCTGAAATCAAATACCAAGATCTCACTTTACGGGGAATTGATTTAAAACAAGCCATGACCTCCTCCGAAATACAAGCCGTGTATGGCCTTAAGCAGTTTCAATACAAAGACAGCATTTCCTTGGACAATGTCAAATTCAGTACCGTTGGAGGTAAAAAAGGCTTGAGTTCCGATCTGACTTGGAATACAGGAACAAAAAACGAAACTGACATTGCTTGGAAGACGACCATTGTCAATAGCAACCACATCAACTTTGTGCTTGAGCCCTCCTACTTCAGCATCAACGACATGCGCTGGGACATTGAAAACCAATCGGACATTTTAATTACCGATCGCGATGTTCACATATCGAAATTAAAGCTTCAGAAAAACAATTCGTTACAAGGCAGTAAGGTATCAAAAAAGGACCAATACATTAGCATTGACGGCTGTATTTCCCGCAATGATGTAGACCGTTTGAATTTTAAAGTACATGATCTTGATCTAGGTGAGCTAGGAGAATTGTTGGGATCTGAATTGAAACTAAATGGCTCCTTGAACAGCTGGGGATACATTTCCAATCCGTATGAAAACCTCACTTATCTCGGTGATGTAAGTGTCGAAGGATTATATTTAAACAACCAAGAAGTCGGTGACATCTACGCGCAATCAGGATGGAACAAAGCATCTCAAAGTATTGCGATGAGTGGTGATTTGATTTATAAGGGGAACGAATCTTTCACCTTTGAAGGCAATTATTTCACAGAACGAAAAGAGGAAAACATTGAACTCGATTTGTTGTTTGATGAAACAGATATTCAATTTGCCAATGCCTTTCTTGATGCTGATGTAGTTAGCAATATTCGAGGAAAACTCGACGGAAAATTGCGGGTTAGTGGAACTCCAGATTTCCCGAAGCTAGATGGGTCCTTAAAACTATTGGACGGGAATGCAAAAATGGAGCTGCTCGGAGTAAACTTTGGGTTCAACGGAAAAATTTCTGCCGATGAATATGGATTCTACATCGACAACATGCCGGTGACGGATGAGGAAGGAAACACAGGGTCACTCATTGGATCAGTCTATCACAAT
>CAMBMC010000112.1 GCA_945868555.1 Chitinophaga pinensis
TAGCAATTACCACGATTGAAATGGCAATGCGGACGAGCCTCCATCGTAGCTCCTCTAAATGGTCAAGGAAGGACATGTTTTTTTCTTCGCTCATGCGGTGCAAAAGTAGTGAATCTCACTAGAAATGTTTCTTGAAAAAACGCGATTCACTTTGAATGCTCAAGAAGATGTCATCTTTTCGCGGAATATTGGGATTGATTGCGTACATTCGATGTTCTTTTCTTACATTTAGATAGGTAATTCCAGCGAATGGTATCGAATGATCTTAGTAGTGCACTGCGTAAATATTTTGGATTTGACAGCTTTAAGGGCAGTCAGGAACAAATAATTAATAATGTACTTAATGGCAATAATTCTTTTGTCATTATGCCCACAGGAGGTGGGAAATCAATGTGCTATCAATTGCCAGCTCTTCTATCCAATGGAACAGCTATTGTTGTATCACCACTAATTGCTTTGATGAAGAATCAAGTGGATTCCATTCGAAATGTCAGTGATGAAGAATCCATTGCCCATTTTTTGAATTCTTCCCTGTCAAAGGCAGAAATCGCAAAAGTGAAGGAGGATATTCAAGACGGTAAAACGAAACTGCTCTATGTGGCTCCCGAGTCTTTGACTAAACTAGAGAATATAGAATTTTTAACTTCTGTTGACATTTCTTTTTTTGCCATTGATGAAGCACATTGCATCTCGGAGTGGGGACATGATTTCCGCCCTGAATACCGAAGATTGCGGGAGATTTTTGAAAAGATTTCGAATGTCCCTATTATCGCACTAACCGCTACGGCAACTCCAAAAGTGCAATACGACATCCAGAAGAACTTAAACATGTTGGATGCAACGGTGTATAAGTCATCTTTTAATCGAGATAATTTATATTATGAAATCCGCCCAAAGCGAGATGTTGAAAAGCAAATCATCCGATACATTCGTTCGAAGGAAGGGAAAAGTGGAATCATCTATTGCCTCAGCCGTAAAAAGGTGGAGGAATTTGCTGAGCTACTTCAAGTCAACGGAATTGATGCCTTGCCCTATCATGCCGGATTGGATTCTGTCACACGTGGAAAACATCAAGACATGTTCTTGATGGAGGAAACACAGGTTATTGTGGCAACCATCGCTTTCGGAATGGGAATCGATAAGCCGGATGTGCGCTTTGTCATTCACCACGACATCCCAAAATCTTTGGAAAGCTA
This sequence comes from Chitinophaga pinensis, assembly GCA_945868555.1. Lineage (GTDB taxonomy): Bacteria > Bacteroidota > Bacteroidia > Flavobacteriales_D > Crocinitomicaceae > M0103. The sequence goes on from CAMBMC010000112.1 coordinate 1,197, forward strand.
TTACCAAGAAACAGGACGAGCAGGACGCGATGGAGGCGAAGGCGAGTGCTTGGCTTTCTATAGTTACAAGGACATTGAAAAGCTGGAGAAATTCCTTCAAGGGAAACCCATTGCTGAACAAGAAATTGGAAAGCAGCTGCTCAGTGAAATTGTCTCTTATGCCGAAACATCTGTGTGTAGAAGGAAATTTATCCTCCATTATTTTGGTGAATTTTTCGATGAACATGAATGCAATGCCTACTGCGATAATTGCCGAAACCCAAAAGAACGTCGCGAAGGGCAAGACTATGTAACCATGCTCTTGAAGGCCTTGGTGGATTTGCAAGAAACTCAAAAATCTAAACATTACTGCGCATACCTTTCAGGCCATGTTACAGCAGATATCAAGGCATACCGACATGACACCTTGCCTGATTTTGGCTGCGGAAATGATAAGGATGAACATTTTTGGAATGCTGTCATTCGTCAGGTGATTGTAGGTGGCTTGATCTACAAAGACATCGAAACCTACGGAACCCTTAAATTGACTGATGCAGGTAAGGAATTTCTCGAAAAACCGCGATCTTTTACTTTGCTGAAAGAACATGACTTTTCCAATACCGACGATGACGATTCGATCCTCAGTGCTGGTGGAAAAGGTGGCGTGTTTGATGAGACTCTATATGATATGTTGGTGGATTTACGCAGATCTATTTCAAAGCAGAAGAATATTCCCCCATTTGTCATCTTCCAGGAACCATCGCTGAAAGACATGTGCTTTCAATACCCGATCACGATTGATGAACTGACGAATATTCAAGGCGTTGGAACAGGGAAAGCTGCTCGTTATGGACTTCCTTTTATCGAGATGATTCAGCATTATGTGGAGGAAAATGACATCGAACGTCCTCAAGACATGGTTGTGAAGTCATTGGTCAATAAATCAGGATTGAAAGTACAATTGATTCAAAACATTGACCGCAAATTGCCGCTAGAGGATATCGGACGCGCTCAAGGAAAATCAATGTCTGAAGTTTTGGAAGAAATCGAAGCCATTGTCTCTTCAGGTACACGGGTCAATATCAACTATTACATTGATGACATCATTGACGTGGAAGACCAAAAGGAAATCTATGGCTACTTTATCGAAGCGGAAACGGATGACCTTTCCGACGCATTCAATGAGTTTGATGGAGATTATTCAGAAGAAGATCTTCGCCTGATGCGCATCAAGTTTATGAGTGAAATGGCCAATTAACGGGTGAAAATCAAGGTGATATAATTCCCGAGATTGTCGGGATATTCAAGCTCTAAATCGGTTTTTGTCAGCACTAAAATTCTGTACGTATAGACTCCGATTTCTATCCCTAAGGTGTCAAGCTGTTTCACGGTCATGTAATCGCCTTTCTCGATCATTTCATAAGTACCACTTTGATGGATCGTACTCTCTGTAACATTTGGAAATGAAAGTGTAGCATGAAATGCAAAGGTAGATTGAATGGAGTTCTTGATGCATTTGTCGAAATGTATATTCCCAGTTCCTGTGGCATAGGTGCTCAAACCTTCTGCATTTTTTACCCTATAGCTTGTCAGCTCCCAAGTTCCAGCCAGTTGCCGTGCCGACTGTTTTTGTTTGTCACAAGAGATCAAAATCCCTAGGAGGATGAAGAGTGTGAAGAAAGCTTTCATAAGATTTAAAATGCGGCGTGACACATCATTTGAATTCCAGTCAATAAAGCGTTTTCATCAATATCGAAGCGCGGATGATGAACCCCATGAATGATGCCTCGGGCTTCGTTTCGAACGCCGAGACGAAAGAAACATACTGGAACATGTTGCCCGTAAAAAGAAAAGTCCTCAGATGTAAGTCGAATTTGAAGTTCTTGTACATGATCTTCACCAAGAACAGCAATGGCCTTCTGCCGCATGCGCTGAGTAAGCTCTGGATCATTTTCTAAATAAGGGTAACCCTTGCTGATTTCTAAATCAACGCTTGCACCATGTAAATGAGCTATCGCTCGAATTTGTGATTCAATCAATTCCAAGGCTTCTTTTCTCCAGTCCTCATTCATGGTGCGGAAGGTTCCTTTTAATCTGGCATGTGATGGAATAATATTTGTTGCACCCAATGCTTCAAAATGACCAAATGTTAAAACACAGGGTATTTTTGGGTCACACGTTCGACTTACAATTTGTTGAAGTTCAAGCACAATAGACGAACCAATCACAATCGGATCAATGCATTGATGAGGTGTCGCCCCATGACCACCTTTTCCGTTTATAGTTAAATGAATTTCATCACATGAGGCCATGTATAAACCTTCCTTGAATCCCACATTGCCTGTATTCATTTCAGGAAAGACGTGCAGGGCAATCATTTCGCGCACCCTTGGATTTTCTAAAACACCATCGGCGATCATCAAGGTTGCTCCACCTGGATTTTTCTCCTCTCCGGGCTGAAAAATAAATTTTACAGGTGAAGGAAGATGTTCTTTTAACGTATTGATGACGATTGCTGCACCAAGTAAAATAGCCGTGTGCACATCATGACCACAGGCATGCATGACACCTTCAACAGTCGATTTGTAAGGAACATCATTTTCTTCTTGAATGGGAAGGGCATCTAAATCGGCACGCAAACCGATGCATGAATCCTCAATGGAATGGGACTCGTTTCTCACAATTGCAACAATCCCCGTTTTTCCTACGCCCTTCTCGTGGTGTATATTATGTTCAGTAAGAATGCTTGAAACAAACTCCATGGTGCGGAATTCATTGTAAGACAACTCAGGATTCATGTGCAGGTGCTCACGAATCTCCTTCACTTTTGAAAAAAGTGAATCTGCATGCAATTCGATCAGCTTATTCAGTTCAAGATTCATGACCAATTGAGTTTACACCAGAAATAATTAAACGCACTGAAACATAAGCCATCAATGCACCAAAGATAAGTTTCACCATTCCAGGTGGTGTTTTCAGTGAAAGCTTGGACCCAATGTATCCGCCAATCAGAAAACTTCCTGCTATAATCAATCCATGTTGCCATTGTACATTTCCAGTTTTCCAGTAATTGTAAACGCCCAATGCAACAACAGGCATCGCCAATACGAAAAGGCTAGTTCCCTGTGCTTGATGTTGCGTGAATCCTAAGAAAAAAACCAGTGCAGGCACAATGACCACTCCACCACCAATACCAACAAAACCACTGAGCACACCAGCCATAAGTCCGATGACAATCAATAGTGCGATACTTGTGCTTGTCATGTTAATCCAATTTTAAGGTAAAAGTAATAAATTATAACTTACTCAACGAGCATGTTGCAGCCCCTTATGTCCGACTGATCGAAGCGACCAAGGATTTGAAAAGAATCGTTATCTGACTTTCCTAAGTCTTGTGTGGCAATAAAACTGCAACTGTACATATTGGCAAGGTCAATGACATTGATCCCACCAGTTTTTCCCGGTTTCGCCCATCCTAAAGGGTCATTTATATCACGAACCAATATTTTCATCCATGATGGGCTGTGAAAATTAAGTTTCTGATCACAATAAGCTTGAGATAACAATTCTGTCATGCCATATTCGGAAAGAACCGTTTCCACCTTTAATGCTTTTTTCAGTGCAGCATGTAGTTCTTCTTTGGTCATTTCTTTTCTTCGCCCCTTCATTCCACCCGTCTCTATGATCACAGCTTTTGAAAGGTTAATGCCCTTCTCAGCTAAGTCAAGAAGGGCATAACTCACACCAAAAAGAATTGTTTTCTTCCCTTGAAGTAGCGCCTGCTCATAGCGAATGGCCACATCGTCAATGGAATTCAATAAAAATCCAGAGTGCTCTGATTTACTTTCTTTAATGAGTTGGTCAACCATGTAAACCAAACTCGATTGTCCTTGTTCGAGGTAACTGGGCAATAAGGCTAAGATCACTTGGTCTTCTGGTTGCCCAATTTGTTGCCGGTAGGTTTCCATGAATGAGCGCTCATATAGTGCTGCTCGAGCAACCAAATGTCGGGAACGCTGCATACCCGTTGTGCCGCTACTTAAAAAGGTGAGTTCGGGTAAGAACCCTTCGGTAATGATGTCCTGTTCTTTGAAAAATGAAATAGGTAGAAAAGGAATCTCGGTATATTCTTTTGGTTCGGGACGACCGAGTAAACGAATGAAATCGCGATAGACCGCACAATGGGTTTTCTGAAAAGCATACATGTCCAAGGCCAAACGATTGAAATGATCATCGGAATTCAATGTGAAAATTCGATCCTCCGAAATGGCGGTGTTCATGTTGGATTAATGCTGAATGTTCGAAATTTTTTCTGGCTCGTGCTTGTGTCGGAACATCAAGGCAAATAACACCGCGATCACCAAAGCGTATGCGGCAAAAGCAATCCAAATGGCCGGCCAGTCGTTGAATTCAATGGATTTCGTAAAGACACCATCCGCACCAATGGAAGTATTTTCGGTGAGGCCTTTGAAGATTTTTTCGTGGGCAACATTTGTTAAATCAAGTCCAAAATAACGCACTACTTCACCGCTAGTTTCAAAGTGAATTTTAAAATACTGCGTGATTAAAAGTCCACTCAAATAACTTCCTAGAATAGCGCCGACACCGTTGGTCATCATCATAAAAAGACCTTGAGCGCTTGATCTGATTTTGGAATCCGTGTTTGTCTCGATGAACAGGGAACCAGAGATATTGAAAAAGTCGAATGCCATTCCGTAAACGATGCACGAAATGATGATCATCCATAGCCCAGAACCAGGATCGCCATAGGCCAAAAGTCCAAATCGGAGTACCCATGCAAACATGCTTATGAGCATCACCATCTTGATCCCAAAGCGCTTTAAAAAGAAAGGAATGGCAAGGATAAATAGTGTTTCAGAGATTTGAGAAATGGACATGATTACCGTTGAATACTTTACAATCACCGAATCACTATGCGCTCCGAAAAAGCGGAATTCACTAATGTATCCGTCACCATACATATTGGTCAACTGCAAGGCAGCACCCAAAAATAGGGAGAACAAGAAGAAGAGTAAAATTTTATAATTGGCAAACAGTTTAAACGCATCCAATCCAAGTGCTTCCGCGATACTTGATTTCCCACTTTTCCCCGGGATACATTTCGGCAAAGTGAATGCATAGAATCCGAGTAGTACAGCAGTAACCCCCGAAATCACAAATTGATTCGCAGAGGCCTTATTTCCTGTGAGATTTACAAACCACATCGCGGCGATGAAGCCTATAGTACCCCAAACACGAATCGGAGGAAAACTCTTAACGACGTCATGTCCACCTGATTTCAGAATATTGTAAGCTACAGAGTTGGAGAGCGCAATGGTCGGCATGTAGCAAAGCATTGCCGCGAAAATTACCCAGAAAAAAGTGTCTGGGTTGGACACACTTGGTAAGCTGCAAAGAATCACTCCTCCAACGATGTGAAGTGCACCATAAAGTCGCTCAGCATTGATCCATTTATCCGCAATGATTCCTGTAATTGTTGGCATAATCAAGGAGGATAAGCCAAGTGTTGTAAAGATGGCGCCAAACTCTACACCCCCCCAATGTTTTGTTTCAAACCAAAAGTTGTAAATGGTAATGAGCCATGCTCCCCAAACAAAAAACTGAAGGAAACTCATGATTGCCAAACGATTTACCTTATTGTTGTTTTGAATTTCAGAAGTCGTCATGGCAGATATGTTAATCGTTTCGTTTATTGATTTCATCACGAAGGCGAGAAGCCAATTCGTAATCTTCATTGTCAATAGCTTCTTTCAATTGGTTCTCCAGATCTTCCAACGTGATTTCATCCAATTCATCTATGTCGTGAATATCAGCATCAAAGTCATTGTCATGTACGATAGGGTCGAAGCCGCCATCGTCATTGGCATGGCCAGTGTCTGATAAAATATTTTCGTAGGTATAAATTGGACAATTGAAACGAAGCCCAATGGCAATGGCATCGGAAGTGCGTGAATCGATTTCTGCAGTCACACTAAACTGCTCACAAATCAGCTTTGAATAAAATACACCCTCCTCAAACCGATAAATAATGATTTCCAACACGTTTATGGAAAAGGAATTCGCAAAACTCTTGAATAAATCATGAGTGAGTGGTCGTTCAGGCACCATCTTCTCCAAGGCAATGGCAATGGCTTGAGCTTCGAATCCGCCAATCACAATTGGTATTTGACGCTTTCCACCAGATTCCACCAATATCAATGCATAAGCGCCAGATTGTGTCTGGCTGTATTGCAATCCCGCGATGTCTAATTTTATTTTTTCCATGATGCCCCGCTTGCACTATTCTAAACAAGTAGGGAAGCATGTTTGCTTCCCTAGAATGCTGTATGTATGTAAAGTTAAAATATCTTCAGAACATCAGTGACTTGATGCACG
>CAMBMC010000113.1 GCA_945868555.1 Chitinophaga pinensis
GTGGTGTTTCTCCCAATTCAGTGATTTTCGCTTTGAAGTCCTCGTAAGGCCCATCAAATAAAAAGCGCAAGGTACGTCCACGTGAAGTGGTGTTATCAATCACCTCTGCGACCAATGAATCATCGTCACCGAAGTACAATTTATTTCCAATTCTGATTTTGCGAGCAGGATCAACAAGTACATCCCACAATAAACTTTCACGGTTCAATTCGCGCAACAAGAAAACTTCGATTTTCGCTCCAGTCTTCTCTTTGTTCCCATACATACGTGCTGGAAATACACGCGTGTTGTTGGTAATCATCACATCGCCATCATTGAAATAGTTAATGATGTCCTTGAACAGGTGATGTTCGATTGTTCCTTCTTTGCGATTGATCACCATTAACTTGGCTTCATCTCTATTGTCGCTAGGATACTCCGCAACCAATTCATCTGGAAGATCGAAGCTGAAATCAGAAAGTTTCATTTTACTCATAACATTCTTATTTTGGTGGTCCGCTTTTTTAAGAGGAGTGCAAAGATACAACATTCAGACCCCCTTGTCAAGGGGCTGAAGATTTTAAGACAATAGACAAGGGACAAAGGGACAAAAGACACTTCTTCGCTCGTTGAGCTACGAAGGACAAAGGACCTTTTAGATGTCAAGATGTTAATACTGGTTCTTACTTCGAAGTGCAAAACAAGTAATTAGTAATTAGAATTAGTCGTTTGTATCACTTCGAGCAGAGCGTCGACTGTAAAGGCTTTCTCGACGTCAAAGTTTCCTGATTTTGTGCGGCGCAAGCGAATTAATGTTCCGCCAGAATTCAACATTGCACCAAAATCGTAGGCGATAGATCGGATATATGTTCCTTTGGAACATGTGATTTCAAAGTCAATTTCTGGAAATCTTGACACATCAATACTGAATTTTTCTACTTCAATCGCATTGGCTTTCAATTCTACCGCCTTGCCTGCGCGCGCCAAATCATAGGCCCGTTTGCCATCTATTTGTTTGGCTGAAAATATTGGAGGCACCTGCATGATGTTACCCGTAAGCTTGATTACCGCGGCATCCATCGCTTCCTTCGTGATGTGATCCACGGGGTATTCAGCGTCATATTCTGTTTCCAAATCGTAGGAGGGCGTTGTTTTACCCAGGAGGATGGTTCCGGTGTATGTTTTTTCACCGATCATGATGGAGTCGATAGTCTTGGTATGTTTCCCCGTACACAAGATCAGCAAGCCGCTGGCCAAGGGGTCTAGTGTTCCAGCATGACCAACTTTAATGTTTTTCACGCCCAAGGCTTGTTTCAGATTCCAACGAACTTTATTGACCACATCGAAGGAAGTCCATCCCAAGGGTTTATCGACCAAGATGGTCTCTCCAGCTAAAAAATCCATTAACGCGTAAAGTAAATCAGCAAGATTGTCCCTGCGATGATGCGGTACCATCCCCAGATGCGAAAGCCATGTCTATCGATCAAGCCGATGAACACACGAATCGCGAGCATCGCTACAAAAAAGGCGAGGATATTTCCTACAATAAAAAAAGTGATGTTGTCCGACGATTGGGTAATCATTTCATACCCTTTTTGTTCGGCCCCTTCGTATTTCCAGTCTTTCAGAAAAATGGAATATGCCGTAACTGCGAGCATAGTGGGTACCGCGAGGAAAAAAGAAAATTCGGCAGCCAGCTTTCGCGTTAGTCCTTGTTGCATTCCGCCAATGATCGATGCTGCAGAACGGCTTGTCCCGGGCATCATGGCCAGACACTGCCAAAATCCTATGATCAATGCTTTACGGATGGTAATGTTTTCCTCGGTTTTAATTTTCGGACGTTTGAAAAGGCGGTCAACGAAGAGAAGGACGACACCACCAACAATCAAAACGATGGCAATGGGCACAGGATTTCCGAGAACTGCCTCAATTTTATCATCAAAAAGCTTCCCTAAAACCAAGGCAGGAATGACGGCAATGGCCAGTTTAATGTAAAAGTTGATGGATTTGACGTTTAAGAATTTACGCCAGTATAAAACAATAACAGAAAGAATTGCACCGAATTGAATCGACACTTGAAACATCTTCACGAAAGAGTCATCCTGAGTTTCAAAGATGGCACTTGCGAAGATCATGTGTGCTGTAGAGGAGATGGGAAGAAACTCTGTGAGTCCCTCAACAAATGCCAGGAGTAGCGCCTGAATGATATCCATTGAAAAAAAGGGTTATTTCGATGCTTTGTCTACCGATGATGATTGGTCGGTTTCCGTATTTTTTGAAGCGGGTTTTTTCATGATTGAATAAAGAATAATCACAAAACCAGCGACGATAAGAATTGGCGCAACGGTAATGCGTACTTCACTGAACAGTTCGGACTCATCGAAGGAATTAGGGTCTTTTGCAGCCCCGCCAATCATCAGTAAATAGCCAATAATATTTACTGCAAGACCAATGTACAAGAATTTGTAATTCTCTTTACGAAAGCCAAAGGCGTGTGTGTTCTTCTTTTCCATGCGTCAAATTTAATACAAATCGTCTAATTTCATTCTCAAATATTTGTTCAGCGCAAACCACGTTGACACGACTGAAATCACGATTCCTATAGCAAGCAGAGATGAACAGAGAAGGATGAAACTTTTTACAGAATAAGTAATTTCAATGGTATCTAATGAATTGTTCAAGGCAAAGAACAAGGTCATGAGCAATGCCAAACCAATCACTGCCGAAATAATTCCATTAAACACAGATTGAACAATGAATGGTCGGCGGATATAAGAAGACGTCGCACCAACCAATTGCATCGTTTTAATGGTAAAGCGTTTTGAATACAGTGCCAATCGAATGGTATTGTTGATCATGGCCACCGCAATAATGATGAGCAGGGCCGCCACGGTTAAGAAAAGAAACACAAACTGTCGAAATCCGAGGTTTACATCCTCCACACTTGCCTTGTCGTAATTGACCTCATCAATTTCATCAGGATACGCTTTCAGCAAGGCGGACTTAATTTTTTCCATTCCCTCCTTGGTCGCATATTCTGCTTTAGGCTTAAATCCGATGGTAGGTGGAAGCGGATTCTCTCCTTCGAAGATGGCTAGAATTTCCTCAGCGTTTTCATCTTGACCACTAAACTCCTCGATGGCACGTTCAGGAGAAATATAAAACACATCACTAAACTCCTTCCATGATTTAAGTTCCTGTTCGATTTGTTTGATGTCCGCGTTGTTCATTTCAGGGGTAAAAAACAAGTCCCCTTGCAAACTTTCCTTCGCTTGACGTTGTACATTTTCCAATCCAAAGACACCTCCTAGGACAAGTCCAATCATAAATAATACAAGAGAAATCCCGATGACTGTAGAAACGGAGCGATAGCGCAGCCCTTTGTTTCCATTCTTTTCTGATTGTGTGCTCATGGACAACGAATTTATGGATTTCTTGATAAACCTGTATCACATCTAAATCAAAATTAAGAACAGAAGATTGTTTGATACTCAATTGACCTATAAATCCCCAAAAAAAGTTAAATCCCGAACCGAAGGTGTAATTAAAACGTCTTAAGTACGTTAAACAATCAAATCTCAGATCAAGCAAGCCAACTTTGGCATATGATTTGAAATCACCGATTAGAAAGTTTAGTTAGTTTTCATAAGTAGTAGTAGGTTAGGTAAAGACGAGAGGGGCACACAAGCTCCTCTTTTCTATTTAAGACAATTCGATTTTATACTCATGTGCTTAGGTATTCCAAGTGTAGTAAACCATTAATTGGTTGATATACGAATAATGAATGCCTTTTTAAACCCCAGGTAGAAACCCTATATATTTCCCCGAGTTGAATCCATTTATTGCCCTAGGTTGAAACCCCGGGCTGTAATGCATTTTCCATAAAATTGGGATTTTTAATGTATTTTTGCGCACTCAATGGCCCTGAAACCGAACGGCAAATAATTATGAAAAACATCCGCAACTTTTGCATCATCGCACATATTGATCACGGGAAAAGCACCTTGGCAGACCGCCTTTTGCAGACTACTGGTACCATTTCGGACCGTGAAATGCAAGCGCAAGCGCTCGATGACATGGATTTGGAGCGCGAACGAGGAATCACCATTAAGAGTCACGCCATTCAGATGAACTATACCTTTGAAGGGCAAGAATATGTGCTTAATTTGATCGACACTCCGGGACACGTGGACTTCTCTTATGAGGTATCTCGTTCGATTGCCGCATGTGAAGGAGCCTTATTGATTGTTGATGCCTCACAAGGAATTGAAGCACAAACCATTTCCAATCTGTATTTGGCCTTGGAGCACGATTTAGAAATCATTCCAATCTTAAATAAAATGGACCTTCCAGGCGCAATGCCCGAAGAGGTTTCCGATCAAATTATAGAGCTTATCGGCTGTGAGCTCGAAGACATCATTCAGGCATCTGGAAAAACTGGACTTGGAGTAGATCGCATCCTTGAGGCGGTAATCCACCGCATCCCTGCACCAAAGGGTGATGAAAGCGCTCCCTTGCAAGCCATGATTTTTGACTCTGTTTTCAACTCGTTCCGAGGTATTATCGCGTATTACCGTGTAAAGAATGGTGTCATCAAGAAGGGAGATCGCATCAAGTTCTTCAACACGGGAAAAGAATACAATGCCGATGAAATTGGGGTTCTGAAAATGGAGCTCAGTCCGAAGAAAGAAGTGCGTGCTGGAGATGTTGGCTACATCATTTCGGGCATTAAGCAAGCCAACGAAGTAAAGGTTGGAGATACGATTACCCTTGCGAACAATCCGTGTGAGACGGCCATCAAAGGTTTTGAAGATGTGAAACCCATGGTCTTTGCTGGAATTTATCCTGTTGAAACGGATGAATACGAAGAGTTGCGCTACAGCATGGAAAAACTTCAGTTGAATGACTCATCATTAGTGTTTGAGCCAGAATCATCCGCTGCACTTGGCTTTGGGTTCCGTTGTGGATTCTTGGGCATGTTGCACATGGAGATTATCCAAGAGCGCCTTGAACGCGAGTTCAACATGACCGTAATCACGACAGTTCCCAACGTGTCGTACTTCTGTTACATGCGCAGAGATCCTGAGCTTGGATTGATCGTAAACAACCCGTCTGAGTTGCCCGATCCGGCAGGAATTGACCACATTGAAGAACCATATATCAAAGCACAGATCATCACGAAGTCGGAGTATATCGGTCAAATAATGACCTTGTGCATTCAGAAACGTGGTGAACTAAAAAATCAGGTGTACTTAACGCAAGACCGAGTGGAATTGACTTTTGAAATGCCTTTGGCAGAGATTGTATTCGACTTTTACGACCGCCTGAAATCTGTATCACGCGGGTATGCCTCATTTGACTACCACCCGATTGGATATAAATCCTCAGACTTGATCCGCTTGGACATGTTGTTGAATGGCGAGCAGTTGGATGCACTTTCGGCCTTGGTTCACCGCAGTAATGCATACGATCTTGGAAAGAAGATTTGTGTGAAGTTGAAGGAGTTGATCCCACGTCAACAGTTTGAGATTCCAATTCAAGCGGCGATTGGTGCGAAAGTCATTGCCCGTGAAACGATTAAAGCCTTGCGCAAGGATGTAACCGCGAAGTGTTACGGTGGAGATATCTCCCGGAAGCGCAAGCTCCTTGAAAAGCAGAAGGAAGGTAAAAAGCGTATGCGTCAGGTAGGTCGCGTTGAAATTCCACAAGAGGCCTTTATGGCGGTGTTGAAGCTGAACGATTAAATAGGGACAAAAGACTCGTCAGCCGCGGCTGACTATAAGACAAAAGACCCGCTGCGCTGTAAGACTTGATCTTTCTTCGAAGGGTTTTAGTATCAAACTCATAATTCGTAATTGAAAGACAAGGGACACTTCTTCGCTCTTTGAGCTTCGAAGGACAAGGGACCGCTGCGCTATAAGACAAAAGACCCGCTACCCTATAAGACTTGATCTTTCTTCGACGGGTTTTAGTTTCAAATTCGTAATTCGTAACTCGTAACTCGTAACTTAATAATATCCTCGAAAAAAAAATCCCCAACACGTGTTGGGGATTTTTTTATGTATTCAAATTTACTCTTCGTCTTCATCGCCACCTTCGTCTGGCTTGTCACCGTAGTCATCATCGTCGTCTGAATCCGAATCCGAATCTTCTTCCTCATCTTTTACATCTACTTTATCGAGGTCGTCTTCGAAATCTTCTTCCTCATCATCTACTGCTGGAGCTTTCGGAGTCATTTTATTGATTTTTACTAAATAGATGACCTCATCCGTATCCCAAATCAAGGCATCCAACACTTGTCCTGTTGGAGTTTTAATGGTGGTTAAATGATTTACATATCCATCAGGGAAGTCCTTCAAGATTTGTTTCTTTTGGTGAATCGTTAATTTTTCGTAACTGATAATGGCGCGTTTTTTTGACATGGCGTCCTTCTGTTTTCGGGTTATTGTTGTGTTAAAAATGTCTTCCTGTAAAATCCTCTTCGGTCAAATTTGGTGATGGGGCTCACCGCATTTGGGTTAATTTTGGAGGCAAAAATAAATGAAAAGCAGCACGAAATTCATTTTTATCTGTAGAAGTATGATTTTTTTTTCAAACGTCGACTTTTGATAAGTCTTACACAAAGAAATTGAACGTAAAGAACTTAGGTTTGGCCATGCAAAAAAGCGCCTTAGCGCCTTCTTTATCAGATGATTAATCGTTTACCTTGCTTTTTAGTTCGTTCTTCAATCCGTTCCATTCAACGAGGTGCATTTTCACCACACCCACAGGAATTTTTGCTTTGACCAAGATTGGAATTTTGTTCGCGTCATTGGTTACCCAGAAATTCACATCGTCTTCGCTCTTGAAATACCTTCCCGTTTGCACCACCGGGACAAACTTATGGCAGTTGAATTTTCCCTTGCGGATGTGAATTTGCTCATCGCCCACATATTTGATTTTTAGGGTATAGATCTCATCGTCCATGAAACATTTGAATTCGAAGGTCTTTCCTTTTTTCATGTCTTTGAAATTCAAAGTGCGTGCATAATAGAACGCCGACACCATGTCTTGAATCGCCATGGGCACTTTAAACTCTTTTCCTTCACCATTATCGACTTTTGCTTTGTCGTGCTTGAAGGCATAATCTTGGTTGACTTTATAGCCGCCTTCATCGACACGACGCACAAAGAACCATGGGAAGATTCCTTTTTTGTCGATGTAACTCTCGTAGGTGTCTTCCACTTTGAAGAAAGCATTGAATCCACCGAGTGTTTTTCCAGTGCCGACAGCATGCAATAGATCGCGGTTCTGGCCTTTTTTAGTGGTCGATTTTATCTCGAGTACAGCTTCACCTGCATCGACAAAGCCATAGGTGACCCGGTAGCGCAATTTTTCACCGACTTGAAAAGCACCATTGGTGACAGAGGGATAGGTAACTTCGGTACTGCTTGTCATCATGGAGGTCATGGCCACCAAA
>CAMBMC010000114.1 GCA_945868555.1 Chitinophaga pinensis
TAAGGATTTTGTCCACCTCCTGAGAAATTCTTGGTTGCATTTACGGTAAACGTTGATCCTGTTGGAATCATTGCCCCTTCTATGTATTCAGGTGATTGCAATATTACTCGTGCAGCCGTAGAATCCTCGTAAGTCAAACATTCTGGGCATTGTGGGTTGAACACAAAACTTCCCAAAGCTGCTAAACGTTCTCTTGCCTCAAAAATTGTAAGCCCATATAAATCTGGGATTTGAACGGGCTCACCCATGTCATTTTTGCCAACAACAAGCGTGATAATGGACCCAATTGGGATTTTCACACCTTCTTTAATGAATCGACCTTTAAACTGCTGATCCAAGACAGCGCCATTGGCCTCGGATGTTGCTTTGTAAACAATCCTGTATTTGAACCCTCTATTTTCCAATATTTCCTTAGCGAACCATTCTGTTTTACCGACAAGACTTGGCATTTCGTGATTGTCCGTTTTTTTACTCACGCTGAATTTGATGATCCTTCCCTCTTTTACAAACAATTGCGATAGTGCTGTTGGTTCTGGATTTTGACTTATAATCGTCCCAGATGGCATGTCGGGTTTGTAAATAGAATCTAAAATTTCAAATTGTAAACCCAAGGCTTCAACTTGAGCAGTAACGCTTCGCACGTTTTTACCTTTGAAATTTGGTACCGATATTTGTTCTCCGTGATGGGTATAACTGTCCAAGTAGAAGACAGTAATGGTAATAATAAGCAAATACGCAATCACCACCAAGCCAAGTTGCTTGAGAAAATGTTTGCTCAAAATGAACAATTTAAGCTTGCCAAAAAATTCTTTCATACCCAAATCAATGAACAAATATAGCAATTTATGTCCTAGAAATTTGGTGACAACTCATGGGACTTATAGAAGTCATCGATGTAGTTGTAAGCTTCCTCTGCAGTATCAACCAAGGAAAACATTTGCATATCTGAAGGAGCAATGTTATGTTCTTCTTCCAACATCACTTTTTTAATCCATTCGATTAGTCCTCCCCAATATTCTTTTCCAACCAGAACGACCGGTCGTTGATTGATTATTTTCGTTTGAATAAGCGTTAAAGCTTCAAACAATTCATCTAAGGTCCCAAATCCTCCGGGAAGGATCACAAAGGCCTGTGCGTATTTCACAAAAATCACCTTGCGCACAAAGAAATAATCAAATTCCAAGTTGTGTTCTTGATCGATGTATGGATTGTAATTTTGTTCGAAAGGCAGATCAATGTTGAGTCCGACAGATTTACCACCCCCTTGCTGTGCTCCTTTATTTGCCGCTTCCATGATCCCAGGTCCACCACCTGTGATGACACCATACCCTGCACTTGCTAATTTTTCGGCAAGCTCAACACCTATTTGATAGTACTTGTTGTCGGCATGAGTGCGCGCAGAACCGAAGATTGAAATGCAGGGACCAATCTTCGCCATGCGGTCGTAGCCCTCAACAAACTCAGACATGATTTTAAAAATTGCCCAACTGTCATTGATTTTAATATCGTTCCAATCTTTTCTTACTTTATTCATATTTTCAACTTTAGATCATTTATCCCCAGCAACTTTTCCTGCCTCAAAATCACATGTAAAAGTACACTTTCGGTGCATGACGCCCCTAGTCCTTTTAAATCTTTTTTCAACACCTTAATCCGATTATTGCCCCATTTGATATACTTTCGGGAAGCATGAAGCAGCTATTCATATTTAATACGCTCCTGATCCTGTCATTTAACGGATTGTCACAGGCAAAAGTCTTTGATTTTTCTGACACGCTCAATACACCGCGCACCATTGGGGCTGCCAGTGTGGCTGGAGGAATTTGGGCAGGCAGCATGATTGGGCTTTCAAACATCTGGTACAAGGATGTTCCAAAATCAAAATTCCACACCTTCGACGACAGCAAAAATTGGCTGCAAATGGATAAAGCAGGGCATTTTTATACCGCCAATAAAATTGCACTTTTGACAGGAAACGCCTTTCGTTGGTCGGGAATGAATGTGAAAAACGCCGCGCTCATCGGTACCGGGATTTCACTTGGATATCAAACAACGCTAGAGTTTTTGGATGCCTACAGCGCGGAATGGGGATTTTCTTGGTCGGACGTGGCCGCGAATACCCTGGGTGCAGGATTTTATCTAGGACAAGAATTGCTTTGGAACGAACAACATTTTCTACTTAAATTCTCTGCTCATCCCACCGATTTTGCTGCCTTGAGACCTTCTGTACTCGGATCAAACTTTTCTGAGCGCCTATTGAAAGATTACAATGGACAAACGTATTGGCTTTCGTTCAATCCAACTCAATTTATAAAAAATAGCAAATTTCCAGCTTGGCTTTGCCTGTCGTTGGGCTACAGCGCGCATGCCAAAATCGTTGGAGATCAAAATATGTACACCGACATGACTGGAAAAACCTATGTTGCTCAACGGGAATTTCTCTTGTCACTGGATATTGATTTCAGCCGATTACCGGTCAAAAGGCCTTGGTTAAAAACGGTTTTACGGCAATTGAATTATGTCAAAATTCCTTTTCCTGCCTTGCTGATCCGGCATGGGCAACTCACTGCAGTGCCGCTTTATTTCTAGGTCAAATTAATTTTTGAGCAATTCAGCACGAAATTCAAAAGAGACGACATTGCCTTCTTTGGCATCCGGTTTCATTCCAAATTTCGTTCTGTCAATGGTCGATTTCCCAACGATGATCGGTGCTCCAGACTCACTCTTACCCACATATTTGACATCTACATTCAAAGGCAAGCGAGCCCCGCGCAGCGTGAAAAACCCATTCAATTTTAGTGCATCATTTTCTTTCGTCAAAGATTTTACTTCGTAACGCATGTCCGGAAATTTTGCCACGTTGAAATATGCTTCATCAACCAAGGATTCATCACGGTAGGCATTGAAGGTTGTTAGTTGATTCAGAGGAATGTCAATATCGAAACGAGGTTTTTCAAGTGCTGTATTTATCGCAATTGTTCCCGAAAACTGCTTTATGGCCCCCTTGGTGACACCGCCTTTCGGTCCCAATTGAAAGGTGATTTGAGCATGCGATGGATCGATGCGGTACTCACCAACGATGTCGTTCCAAGACAATCCCTTCTGATCGAAGACACTTGGCTCTTCCTCCTTAACGTTGCTGTTTCCGTCGGAATTTTGTGTCTTATCAATCGGCAAGCTTGACAATGCCAACTCCTCCGTATTCAAGGTCACCTCCGCCAACCCAACGCCGACAACGATCAACAGAGGCGTCACGAAAAAAGCATTTGCCTTGTGTGCATTCGTGAAAAACACGATGGCGAAGCCGATCATCCCTGCGACGTAACTATCCATTCCGCCTAAATCTGCTTTGATCGTGCCGAAATAGCCCAATATAGCCAAGATTCCAGTGAACACTAGTGAAAAGCCAATTCGTTGGGCGATAAAGGCAGGTCGTTCCTTGGAAATTTGAGTGACAATTCTTCCTCCAAAAATCCCTACAAACAATACAAGAATGTTTTTACCCAAGGTGAGATCAACTGAGCCGACCTCCCCGATTGAAAGGATCAAAGGAATGGTAGCCAAAATCAAAAAGGCACTCGTTTGACCGAAAGATCCTTTTTCTCTGTGAAAATCACCCGCCGCAAATGAACACGCTACAACGAGCAGTCCGACAGGCCCACCAAAAAAGTACCCGCCAAAGACAGCTATTCCAGCCCACAGGTATTCGAAGGAACGCTGATGATGACTTAGCTCCCCACCAAAATATTTCGCAAAATACACGGCTTTTGCATGCGCCAATTCGTGAAGAAAGAATGTCAACGCGATCACTACAAGCATCTGGTATTCTGTCGAATACAGGAAATTATAGCGCTCAATTTCATGAGGTATTAGAAGTAAAAATGGCACAACTATTAAGAAACCAGCCAAGCGTAAAAGGAATCGAAATGAGTGAAGCTGGAGGAACGACAGACCGTAGTTGAGAACAATCCATCCGCCTAAAATTGCAGACAGATTATAATTGTTATACCCTTGGAGCAAAGCGATAACAGCCAAAGAAAGCAGCACTGTAACTGTCCATTTTCTCAACAAAAACGCTGATATAAATGCAGGCAAAAAAATAAGAAGGGTAATCATGAGAATGGTTTTAATCGTCTTCCTAAAATTACAAAAATCTCAGCAAAGGTGAATCAAGAACGCAGGGATACTTTAAATAAATCCTCTCTATTCGAGTGACTGATTCTTCAAATCAAGATGAGAGAATTTTGCGAAGTAAGGTTTATTCAGATGTTCTTCCATCGTAACGAGATGTTGCATGCGATGGCAATCAGACCCAATGAAATCAACTAAATTTTCATCAATCAATTTCTCAGCTTGTTTGCGCACCTCAGGTCCATAATTTCCTGTCAGCGAATTGATATTGATCTGAATTAATGCCCCTTTGTCGCGATACTCTTTGGCTTTTTCTGTTGATCCGTGGAAATAGGGATAGCGTTCAAAATGCGCGAGGACTGGCTTATACCGTGCCATCTGCATTTCAAAAAACAAGATGTCATCATACACCGGTGGTGTGTGGAATGAAAACTCAACCAGCACGTATTGATCACCAAAAGTCATCACCTCGCGTTTCTTCACAAGATTCACCAAATAATCGTCGAAATAGTATTCCGCTGCTGCATCAATCTCGATTTTCAATCCATGTTTTTTGGCTTCTACACGCACCTCATCCAAGCCTCTTAGAATAATTTCTGGTGTATTGTTGTAGACTTCAGACATGATGTGTGGCGTAGTAATGACTTTACGATAGCCAAGATGCTCAAACTTTGCAAGCATGGCGATTGTTTCGTCCATGGAATTTGACCCATCATCAATACCTGGAATCAAATGGCTATGCATATCTACACCAATCCATGAAAGGTCAAATGGCAATACGTCTTGTTTTTTAAAAAAAGAAAAGAGTCCCACGATCAACGGTTCTGATACATGTTTTCATAGTATGTGCGGTAGGCTCCAGAAGTGATTTGCTCCACCCATTCCGAATTTACCAAGTACCAATCTACAGTGCTTTCCAATCCTTCTTCGAAGGTAATTGACGGTTTCCATCCAAGCTCTGATGCCAACTTCGAGGCGTCGATGGCATAGCGCATATCGTGGCCTTTTCGATCGGTCACATAGGTGATTAATTTTTCAGATTCTCCTGCCTGCCTGCCCAATTTCTCATCCATCAAGCGACACAGAAAGAATACCAGGTCAATGTTTTTCCATTCGTTCAATCCACCTATATTATACGATTGACCAAACTCACCCTTGTGAAAAATGACGTCAATCGCCTTCGCGTGATCTTCTACCCACAACCAATCGCGAATGTTATCCCCCTTCCCATAAATAGGCAAAGGTTTAAGTTCACGAATGTTATTGATCATCAAAGGAATTAACTTTTCAGGGAAATGATGTGATCCGTAATTGTTCGAACAATTGGACAACTTCACAGGCAAGCCATAGGTATGAAAATAGGCCCTGACAAAATGATCTGAAGAAGCTTTTGATGCCGAATATGGACTTCGAGGATCGTAAGGTGTTTCTTCAGTAAACAATCCTTCGTCGGATAAACTGCCATACACCTCATCGGTTGAGACGTGATGGAAGACATGGGCTTCATTGTTCTTCCACTGATCTTTTGCTGCTTGCAAGAGATTCACGGTACCTACGACATTGGTCATTACGAATTCCATTGGACCTTCGATTGAGCGATCAACGTGCGATTCAGCAGCCAAGTGGATTACATCTGTAATGTCAAACTCTGAAAACACCTTTTGAACATCCACTGCAGAAACGATATCTCCCTTTACAAACACATAATTTTCCGCACCTTGAACATCCGATAAATTCTCGAGATTTCCGGCATAGGTCAATTTGTCAAAGTTGACAATGCGGTAGTTTGGATATGTGTTCACGAACAAACGAACGACATGAGATCCGATAAATCCTGCCCCACCTGTAATTAATATTGTTTTATCAAAAGTCATCGAAAGCGCTTAGAGTGACCAATATTCTAAATCCTTAATTTTATTTTTGAAGATTCCTTTCACATCAACAAAAACACCTGTTCCATCAGACAACATCCCTTTGAAATCAGCTTCTACCATTTGTTGGTATTCTTTATGATTCACTGCAACAATAATTGCATCATAGTCATTGGCTGCTTTTTCGAGCAAACCAACTCCGTATTCGTGTTTCATTTCATCAGATGATGCATGTGGATCAATCAAATCAACATGCACTTGGTATGACGCCAATTCAGAAACGATGTCAATTACCTTTGAATTTCGGATGTCGCTCACATCTTCTTTGAATGTCGCACCCATCACCAACACTTTTGCATCTTGTATGTGTTTTCCACGTGCAATGATCTTCTTCACTGTTTGCTTTGCGATATAAAAACCCATGGAATCATTCACATAACGACCACTCGTAATGACTTTCGAATGATACCCTGCCAACTGTGCTTTGTGAGTCAGGTAATATGGATCTACACCGATGCAATGTCCACCAACAAGTCCTGGAGAGAATTTCAAGAAATTCCATTTGGTACCCGCTGCTTCAAGAACATCGAATGTATTTATATTCAGCTTATTAAAAATAATAGAAAGTTCATTGATCAAGGCAATGTTGACATCGCGCTGTGTGTTTTCAATGATTTTTGCAGCTTCAGCCACTTTAATAGAAGGCGCGCGGTGAACTCCGGCATCTACGACCAACTCATATACTTTTGCAATTTGGTCTAAAGACACGTCACAGCATCCAGAAACCACTTTAATCACATTGCGAAGTGTATGTTCCTTGTCTCCTGGATTGATGCGCTCAGGAGAATACCCAACCATGAAGTCGTCCCTGAATTTAAGTCCACTTTCGGCTTCCAGTACAGGGATACAATCTTCTTCTGTACATCCCGGATAAACCGTTGACTCAAAAACAACATAATCCCCTTTCTTCAACACCTTTCCAACCGTAGCGCTCGCACCAAGCAAAGGCTTCAGATTTGGAAGATTAGCATCATCAATAGGCGTAGGCACAGCCACAACAAAGAAAGTGACATCACGCAAGTCGTTCAAGTCGCACGTAAATGTAATGTCGCATCCTTCAAAAGCCGATGACTCAAGCTCATTGCTTGGGTCAATGTTGTTCTTCATGAGGTCTATACGCTCTTGGTTGATGTCAAATCCAAGCACTTGAATTTTACGTGCGAACTCCAGTGCGATGGGTAATCCAACGTAACCAAGACCGATTACAGCGATCTTTGTTTCCTTGTGAATTAATTGATCAAAGATTAAATTGCTCATTTCTAACTTTATAAATTCGTTCAATAATCTCAACGACTTTCAATCCTTCTAGTGCGTTTGTAGTAGCCGAAGTTCTTCCTTTTAATGTCTCAATGACATTTCTG
>CAMBMC010000115.1 GCA_945868555.1 Chitinophaga pinensis
ACCTTACTAGCGAGTAGGTTGTCTTCATTGGATTGAGCCATTGGCTTCTCTGGCCCTAAGAATGTAATCATGTGTAAATCCTTCTCACCAAATCCATTTGGATTAAACGAGGTGTAAAACGCTCGACGGCCACTGGCAGATACCACAAAGAAGACATCATCGTCTGGTGTGTTTACGGGATAACCTATATTCTGTGGAATACTCCATGTTTTTGCACTGTCGTTGTACACTGTTTTATACACGTCATATCCTCCCATACCTTTGAGTCCTTGAGAACTGAAATAAAGTGTTTTTCCATCCGGGTGAATGTACACTCCTTCTTCCCCGTATTTGGTATTGATTGTAGGACCGAGATTCATCGCTTCACCCCATTTCCCTTTGGAATCTTTGTACGATATATAGATATCTCGATCTCCTATTCCACCGGGTTTATCTGAGACGAAATAAACGGCTTTTCCATTTGGCGCATAGCATGCGGATGACTCGTGGTATTTTTCCGTATTTATGTTTTTGTTCATGGCTTCAGGTGTACTCCATTTCTCACCTAGCAATTGAGATTCGTATAGATCACCATTGTTCTTTCCGATGTAAATTAGAAATTTTGTTCCATCGGCAGAGAGCCCCGAATTCGCATCGTGATCTTTTGTGTTTACCGGCTCACCCATGTTCAGTGCTGTCGACCATTTCCCGTTTGGCTGACGATAAGAGATATAAATGTCTTCGAAGTATTCATTGATTCCTGGATCGATTTGACCACCCACAGTATTTGGACGGCGCGACGTAAAGAGCAAAACAGATTCATCCGCGGAAACAACAGGTCCATAATCCGTGTATTGCGAGTTGACCTCCTTGCCCAAGTTGTCAATAAACACGCGAACTGGTTTTTGCTGTAACTCCTTACCTGTGTAACATTCTTGGATGTACCGTTGAACTTCCTGAACATATTCTGCGTTTTCAGCACCACTTACTTTCGATTGAAAAGATGTGTACTGTTTCACCGCTTTGTCCCATTGCATATTGAGGTGATAGGCCCGTCCTAAGAAATAATACAAAAATGGGTCGATGCTTGGGTCAAGTTTCATGGCTTGCTCCAAATGAGGAATTGCTTTTAACTTGAAATTTGAGAAGAGATAGCATTGTCCCAACTTATAGTTCAATGCTGCGTTGTTCGGATTAAACTTATTTGCAGCAAGATATGGTTCAATGGCTTGCTTGTAAAAAATTAATCCTTGTTCAAAATAAGAATCACCTTGAGCAATGTTGTCTTTTGCAATCTTCAAGGCATCTTTCTGTTCCTTGAAATTCTCTTTGGTAAATTCAATGCTCTGAGAAAAACTTGAAACACTTGTAGTCAGAAGAATAGATACTACACTGGCTAATTTCATCATGTTCATTTTAAAATCGTTCATGGTCATATGCTTATTATTGACAATCACCTAAATAGTTTCTTGCGGAATCAACGCCCAATTCAACCGCTTTTTTCCAATCCTCACAAGCACCGGATTCGTTTCGCAGCAATTCACGTGCAATCCCTCGGTTCAAAAAAGAGATTCCATTGCTTGGATCAAGCTCAATGGCTTTTGTACAATCCGATTCACTCCCTTGGTAATCTTTCAATTTGTACTTTGCAGCTGCTCGATTGCTATAGGCATAGGCGTACTTTGGATTCAGTTGAATGGCTTTGGTAAAATCATCTATAGCACCGTTGTAATCTCCGGCATCCAGCTTCGCGCTTCCACGATTGTTATAGGCGATAAAATAATCTCCCTTCAATTTAATGGCTTGAGAATAATCTGAAATTGCACCTTTAAAATCACCCTTCTTTCGTTTTGCACTTGCTAAACTATTGTAAGTGAAAGGCATATCCGGCTTCAATTTTAAGGCAGATTGGTAATCTGAAATGGCGCCATCTAGATCACCTAACTCACGTTTTGCACTTCCTCGGTCGTTGTAGGCATAGGCGAAGGTCGCATCATTTTTTATCGCTTCGGAAAAATCAGATACAGCCCCCGTGTAATCAGCGGCTTCAAACTTCAATACGCCTCGTTCGTAATAAGCAAGTGCATAGCTTACATCTGCGCTTATGGCCGAAGAAAAATCCTCAATAGCACCTTGGCGATCATTCAATAGTAATTTTGTTTGGCCCCTCATGAATGAATATTCCGCCTTTGAAACTATGGTTAAGGCAGCTGTCAAATCCTGAATGGCTCCTGCGCGGTCATTCAACTCATTTTTCGCCGTTGCGCGATTAAAAAAAGCAGCATCAAATTGAGGCTTGAGACCTATCGCTTTGTCGAACTCTGCAACTGCCGCTTGATAATTGTGTGCTTTTAAAAACTCGGTTCCTGCATTGTAGAACTTTTCAGCATCTTGACTTCCATCGTCAAGAATTTTTGCTTGAATAATCGTATCACCCTGTGACCAAGAATGGACAATCATTAAAAACAGTGCGATAATGACTGTTAAAATCTTAGAAATTTGCATAAGTGAACTTGGTTAATAATTTCTTCATTGAACTGAACGAATTTAAGAATAATTTTAAACACCTCAAATGACTTCCTCATGATAGAAAAAATGACAAAAACCGCAAAAGAAATTCGAAAGTTGTTTCTTTTAGACGATTCTATTTCCTTTCTAAATTTCGGGTCATTTGGCGCCTGTCCTCTACCCATTTTTGAGGACCTGATCAAATGGCAAGGGCTTCTAGAAAAAGAACCTGTGCGCTTCATCGTTGAGTATGGCCCGAAGTTTCTAGAGGAATCGAAAGTGGCTTTGGGGAACTACATAGGTGCCTCAGCTTCAGATTTAATTTTTGTTCCCAACCCAACTTTTGC
This sequence comes from Chitinophaga pinensis, assembly GCA_945868555.1. Classification (GTDB taxonomy): domain Bacteria; phylum Bacteroidota; class Bacteroidia; order Flavobacteriales_D; family Crocinitomicaceae; genus M0103. Next base: position 2,835 of record CAMBMC010000115.1, read on the forward strand.
CATAAACATCTTGGCAAAAAACCTGCTGCATCAAGATGACGAAGTATTGACCACGGACTTGGAATATGGTGCCATGGACTACACGTGGCAATACCACTGTGGACAAGTTGGAGCCTCATACATCCGCCAGCCTATTTCCTTGCCGCTGACAAGTAAGGCGAAATTCATTGAAGAATTTTGGCGGGGATGTACCCCAAAGACACGCATCGTATTCATCAGTCAAATGACCAGTTCGACAGGATTGATTTTTCCTGTTGAAGATATATGTGCTGAAGCAAAACGCAGAGGATTAATTACCATTGTAGATGGAGCGCATATTCCGGGACATATTCCATTGACTATTTCATCCATGCAGGCCGATTTTTATACCGGTGCTTGTCACAAATGGATGATGGCGCCGAAGGGCTGCTCATTTCTCTATGCAGCGAAGGAATTTCAAGACAGTCTTGATCCTCTGATCATCAGTTGGGGATTTAAATCAACCAATCCACACGCTTCTCCATTCCAAGAATACCACCAATACAATGGAACACGTGATTTTTCAGCTTACTTGTGTATTCCAGCGGTGCTAAACTTTCGAGAAGAACATAACTGGGATGTTCTATTGGAAAAATGCAGAACTTCAGTACTTAAAAAGGGGGCTGAATTATCTGACTTCCTTGGCACTCAACCCTTGGCACCTCTTCGAAGCGAGTTTTACGGTCAACTTTATTCTGCTGAAATTCAAACTTCATATCCAGAAAAATTACAGCGCATTCTTTTTACTAACCATGGAATTGAGATCCCAGTAATGCAGCATGGTAAGCAGTGTTATATCCGCTTTTCTTTTCAACCTTTCAATAGAGAAGAAGAAATTGACAAACTGATTTCCGCCCTCGAGGAAATTCGAACAACGACAGATTTATGGGTTAAGGCAAATGTTTGAATGTTAAATTAATATTAATTTTTAGTACCTTTCCAACGCAAAACGCTACACATGAAAATTTTCGCTACGACTATTGCTCTGCTCTTATTTTACCACTCTTATTCACAATGGTGCATCACAAATGTTGGCCCGACGACAACAGTCGACTCCAATGTACAATCGGTAGTTTTAGTTGGTTCGTCGGGAACGATAAATTTTGTGGGTTGTCCAGGTGTAGTTGGCGTTCAAGATTTAACATCACTCAGCACAAACCTTAATGCAGGAAGCACCTATACCATTTCAATCCAGTTTGGCACATGTGATGGAAATTACTCAGGCAAAGGTCAAGCATGGATCGATTATAACAGCGATGGAATTTTTGACCCCGCGGAAAGTTTGGGTACATGGGAAGGAATTCCACCGACACCACTTTCAACATTTACTTTCACAGTACCAGCAGGATCACAAAACGGAGCAACGCGCATGCGTGTTACCCAACAAGAAGGAGCTTCATCGTTGCCTTTGAGTCCTTGTGCATCATTTGCCTGGGGTTCGGTTATGGATTTTACAATCAATATCTCCAACGGAATCGATTGTTCAGGTTATCCGGGAGATTTCACCAACGATGCCATTGCAGTGACTTCACTTCCCTATACCTCATCGGGTGATAATTCCATTTGTTATTCCAATCAAAACTTAGTGTACAACTCACCCGACTTGTATTACCAACTCAATCCAACACCACTCATGCAATCCATCCATGTGTCATTGTGTGGATCTTCATTCGATACTTTTCTAACAGTTGTCGACCCGCAAGGCAATGTCCTCGCATTTAATGATGACAGTGACAATTGCGGAACGTCATCTGAATTAACCTTCGACCCTCAAGGTCAAGGACTGGTATATGTGATCGTTGAAGGTTGGGGAAATGAGACCGGCGCTTTTGATATTGCGATCGATGCCAATTATCTTGGGGTGGATGAAAATGAAACAGACAACATTTTAATATATCCCAATCCAGCCAACGACAAGGTTACCCTTCAAGGAATTGTTGGTCAAGTGTCCTTTACAAATGTTGATGGCAAAGTGATTAAAACTATTCAAAACTATTCGGGTCAATCCATTTCTTTGGTTGATTTCAATCCCGGAGTTTATATCCTTACTTTTTCAATAGTCGGTACTAATTATTCAAAAAAACTGATTGTTCGCTAAATTCCGCTTGATTCACCCTTTCAAACATTCCATTGGCACCATGTTTTTTATTCGACTATGTACTCTTTTTATCTTTGTTTTTCACACCGGACTATCCTTCGGTCAATGGACGAAGAAAGCCAATTTAGGCGGTATTGGGCGACATCGATGCACTGGTATTTCCATTGGAAACAAGGGGTACATCGGATTAGGACACATTAATGGAACTGGTGTAAATATCGACTTCAAAGATTGGTGGCAGTATGATCCTGCTTCAGATTGCTGGACGCAACGCGCCAATTTCCCTGTACTCATTCATGGAGCAGTTTCATTTGGAACAGAAACAAAAGGGTATGTCGGTGGTGGATCTACCTTAGGTAGCGAATTTTTCGAATACGACCCGGTATCAAATGTTTGGCTTCCTGTTGCTCCTTGTCCATTGGCACCAGGAGATGTGCAATGTTTCAGTGTTCAAAATAAAGGATATGTGTATCAAGGCAACCAAATGGTAGAATATGATCCCGGCACCAATTCCTGGACAATGATGGCAAATGCGCCGATTGTTTTCGGAACATGGAGCACCTCCTTCGCAAGCAATGGCAGTGGTTATGTGAAAAGTGGAAGCAATTTCTACGAATTTAAGCCTTCTCAAAATACGTGGATTTCTCGTGCACAATTCCCAGGACAAACATCAAATGGTGGTGCTGGATTTTACCGCGACAACAAAGGTTATTTCGTTTGTGGATATGTTGGAGGTCTTGGTGTAGTAACCAATGAGGTATGGGAATACAATGCGGGGGAAAATCAATGGGTATTCATAGGTGAATTTCCCGGGACTTCTCGAAGGTTTCCTGTTGCATTTTCAATTGGACGAAAAGGATATTTTGGCACGGGCACGAATGGTGTCAATTTAAATGATTTCTGGTGCTTTGATTATGACCCACTTGCTACCAATCAACTCACTTTGGATGATGTCACTTGCACCTTGTTTCCTAACCCATCGGGTCATGTGATGCATTTAGAAATCAATCCGAAGCTCAATCTGATGGGGATAAAAACCCACATTGAAATTTTCACTTTAGAAGGAAAACTCATACATGCTGAGAACCTTGATCAATCACAAGTTATTCTTGACAAACAACACTTTGGAGAAGGTGCCTTTTTATGCAAAATCTATGTTGGCAATCATTCAATTGTTAAAAAACTCATTTTCAATTGACCTATGAGAACAACAATTCTAAGCTTCTTCTTTTTATTGTCTGGTCTATTTCTTAGCGCCCAAACGGCGAATTACTGGGTTAAAAAAGCTGATTTTATCGGTTCAAAACGTGAACGAGCAGTTTCCTTTTCAATAGGGAATTATGGCTATCTCGCTACAGGAGTTGACACCGCAGAAGTTGTACAAAAGGATTTGTGGCAATACGACCCACTTTTGGATACTTGGTCACAAAAGGCCGACTTACCTGGATCGGCACGCAGAGATGCTGTTGGATTTTCCCTAGGAGACAAAGGATACATTTCTGCTGGAATAGATAACAACGAAGCTCTCACAGGGACAAAGCTGAAAGACCTTTGGCAATATGACCCATCCTTAAATGCCTGGACGCAGAAAGCTGATTTTCCAGGTGCCGGAGGATTGGGAATTTACTTTGCCACTTCATTCGCTGTAGATTCTAAGGGATATATATGTTGTGGAAAGAAAGGGCCCAGTGTCTATTCCAATGAATTGTGGGAATACAAGCCTTCTATTGATCAATGGACGCAACGCGCATCATTTCCCGGAGGTGTGCGTTATCAATTGTCCAGTTTCAGCATTGGAAATGAGGCGTTTGTTGGTCTAGGCACAACGCAAGATATTTTTAAACGAGACTTCTGGAAATTCAATCCAGGCACAAACACATGGACACAAATTGCAGACTTACCTGGCAACGAACGTGGAAGTGCGAGCTCATTTGTTACGGGAGGCCGTGGATTTGTCTGTCTAGGTACCGATGGTGGTTTATTGAATGACCTATGGGAATACAAGCCAGAAGCAGACGCTTGGTTTTCTAGAGCTCCATTTGATGGTTCTGAACGAAAAAATGCCATCTCGTTTACTGTAAACGAAAGGGTATTTGTAGGAACAGGTAAAGGAGTAACAGGCAAAAAAGCTAGCGTCTATGAATACATCCCTCATGATTTCTTAGGATTGAATGATGCAGAAACAAACGTGAACATCTACCCAAATCCAAGCGCTGACGAAGTGAACCTCTTCAATATTTCAAGTTCCGTAAGCCACATCGAACTGCTTTCTTCCGACGGAAAAATAATTGACCAAAGGAAGGTATATAATCAAGGTGAATTTACGCTGAATGTTACTGATTATCCGAATGGGATTTACTACATCCATCTATATACTGAAGAACGAGGTATGCTTTCATCTCACCGAATACTAATTCAACACTTATGAAGCTGTTTTTT
>CAMBMC010000116.1 GCA_945868555.1 Chitinophaga pinensis
GCACGAGTACGCTCGCAAGGTTGTGAACAAACCGATTGATGTTTTTACAACTTCTGAACTTGCCGAAGAGTTGCTGCACATGGATCTTGCTCCCGCAAAATTAGACATCGGAAAATTGGCGAGTGAATGGTTGGCCGAGCACAAAAACTTTGCTTCGAAAGCAGAATTTCTTTCTAGTAAACTAAGTGGATTTGGACAAAGCGGATCAAAAGAAATTGAACCTCGAGATGTCGTTCTTTATGGTTTTGGGCGGATCGGTCGACTCGCTGCGCGCGAATTGATCAAACAAGCAGGAAAAGGACAACAGCTTCGTCTTCGTGCCATCGTTACACGTGGTTCATCAGATGCTGATATCATTAAACGTGCTTCACTTTTACGCAATGACTCTGTTCACGGGGCGTTCAAAGGAACAGTTGCAGAAGATCTTGAAAACAAAGCGATCATTATCAATGGGCAAATTGTCAAAATGATCGACGCTAAAAATCCGGAAGACATTGATTACACAAGCTATGGCATCAAAAATGCCTTGGTGATTGACAATACGGGCGTTTTCACAAACCGTGAAGCACTTTCTCGTCACTTGAATGCAAAGGGTGTTTCCAGAGTGCTGTTGACTGCCCCAGGAAAAGAAATTCCTAATGTTGTTTACGGAATCAATCAAGGGACATTGGATATTGAACATGAAAAAATTTACTCTGCCGCTTCTTGCACAACGAACGCGATTTCTCCCATTCTGAAGGTGGTAAATGATAAATTCGAAGTGGTAAAAGGACACATCGAAACGGTTCACGCCTACACCAATGACCAAAACTTGTTGGACAACATGCACAACAAGCCACGTCGCGGTCGTTCAGCTGCGATCAACATGGTAATTACCTCAACAGGTGCTGGTAACGCTGTAACTAAGGTTATTCCTGAATTGAAGGATAAATTGACTGCCAATGCTGTGCGCGTCCCAACACCAAATGGTTCCTTGGCCATCTTGAGTTTAGAATTGAAAAACCATACATCAATAGATGAAGTAAACTCAGTCATTCGCGAAGCAGCATTGAACGGAGACCTTGTCAACCAAATTTTCTATTCTTATGATCCAGAGTTGGTGTCGAGTGACATCATCGGAAATACATGTTGTTCGGTTTATGACTCACATGCGACGATTGTTTCGAAAGATGGAAAGAATGTTGTTCTCTACGCATGGTACGATAACGAATTCGGCTATACCAAACAAGTGATTCGATTGGCTAAACACATTACAAAAGTTCAAAGACGCATCTATTATTGATCTTCAGACCACAATAGAGTTTATAAAGAGGGAGATGTATTCAGTTACACCTCCCTTTTTCTTTGTTCAGACAGTCAATTCAATGCCTTGGTGTAAAATGATTGGTGGCGGTGCGTAAAGGTGTAGTTTAGACTGATGTAATAATTCCGTCCAGGACTAAACATACCAATGTTCTTCAAACGCGACAAATGATCGATATACTGTTCATTGAAAACATTTCGCACACCCATCCCCACTTTAAAGGCATGGTAGCCTCTTGACTTAAAGTTCATTCCAATGTTCATGATTTTGTATCCACTTGAGGAACTTTCATACGCTGCAACTTGATTTTGAGCAGCAAAATAATGAAACTGGATCACCACATCTTCAGGCGAGAATTTCCAGTGGGGACTCATTGCAATACGCAACACATTCGACCAGCGGTTTTGAGGCAATAAAGCCACTTGATCGGCGCCAAAAACTTCTGTTTGAATAAAAGAGAGTGTACTTTCATAATGCAGCCAATGTGCAAAATGCGGATGATAATGCATCCCGAAATCTACTCCGTAATAGACCACTTGCTTCAACTGACCAAAACGATAAACAGGCAGCCCATCAACAATCGAATCGATGGGTTGGATACTGATATAATCTTGAATATAGTTTGCGTAAGGGTTGACAATGATTTCTAAATGTTCGCCATGATGTTCGATGGTCGCATCCAATTGAAATGCCCTTTCGTTCCTTAAGTTTCGGTCACCAATTTCGTAACGCATTGCACCGTGATGTACACCATTGGCTAGAATTTCCGAATAATGCGGTGCGCGAAATCCACTCGATGCATTCATACGGTACGTTTGTTTTTCGGTATTGTACACTGCGCCAGCTGAGAAGTTAAATCCGCTGAACACTTTTTGAAATACTGCTTGATTATCCAAGGTTTCATCGGCATTTAAAAGACGTACATCGTAGCGTCCTCCAAATTGAACATCCCATTGTTTGCGTTTGTAAAATGCAATCGAATACAGACCATTATCAGCAGAAATGGCATTTGGAATCAATTGTTCTTCAGCATTGGGTAGATTTCTATTCACTTGTGTCATCGATTGGTATCCACTGATTAAGGTCCAGCGTTCATTGAGATTTGATTTCACTCGCAAATTAAGTAGGGAATTGCTCAACAACATGTTCATTCCGGGAAAATCTAAACTTTCTTCGTATTCAGTCAATCCGCCTAGTGTTTGTCCAAGCAAAAATGAAATGACATTCCTCCTTTTAAAAAAGGTGTTTTCTACGGAGATGAAATGATTGTTATAGAGCTGTGATGGGGCGATGATTTCTCGAGATTGCACAGTATTCCAAAGCACTGGATTTCCAAGTGAATCCGTTTCATCTCCTGGAATTCCTACTCTCGTTCGGTTGAATGTGTAACGAACATGCATCGCCCAATCTCTTTTATTCATGCCCAAAGACACTTTTCCGGTCGCCTCTTGGTATCGAGTATTGTTCGCGTAAAGCCCACTTGGAGCAGTGAAATCTGAATGATTGGACATACCCCCACCAACATTTAATCGGACATTTTTTAAGGTCGTCTTCACAAAGAGTTGATTGGCTGTTCCGAGCGTGTTTGACTCAAAAGAACTGCGCGCCCTCACCTCTGTTGTTCCTTGACTTGTGTATTTCTCATCCGTAAAATAGAGCACACCACCAAGTGCATCTGCCCCATAGAGCAGAGAAGCAGGACCTTTAATCACCTCCACTCCACCTATTCCGAGATCGGTTAATCCCAGTGAATGGTCACCTCCCCATTGTTGGTTCTCGATGCGCATACCATTCAACAAAGTGACCACACGGATGCCTTGCAAACCACGAATGACAGGTTTGGAAATCCCATTTCCAGTTGAGGATCGGTACACTCCAGGAATGGAAGTAATGGCTTCCACCAAGCCATTTGTAGGAATGACATTCAATTCATCCAATTTGCGTGTTTCGATGTGAACCACGCTTTGTCTGGACAACGACTCCTTCGATCCAGAAACCGTTACTTCATCCAATTCAAGATGACGTTGTTTTAGAAAAATGATTTGACTTGTTCGCGAAGCAATTTTGATCAATGCACTTTCACATTCAGGAGCTGTGACAAGGACTAAAACCATTTCTGGCAATACACCTTTGAACTCAAACCTCCCTTGATCATCGGCAATTGTCCCCAATTCAATCTCCGCAATATAAAGCTTGGCAAAAGGCACAAGGGAAAGTGAGGAATCTTCGGCAAGGGAATATACAGTACCGGATAATGTTTGTGTAAACCCCACTCGGACACATGCAAGCACGCCCAAGAAAAGCAAAACTATTTTTGTTTTCATTTTTTGACTAATTAAAAAAGAGAAATACCCATCTGAAGAAAACAGATGAAATAACGACTTTACAATCCCTGTGGAATTGATTACACTTTAATGAATTAGCAAGCGGGTGGACCGCGCAGAGAACAAGAAAAATCTAGAGAGTGAAGTGTTTGTTGAACACAAGATTTAAGGGGTAAAGGAAAATGAAATTTTGCGTTAGCACGCAATGAGGCCAAAGCTAATGGTGCAAAAGGAATATGGTATTCACAAGCAAAACAATCGTCCTTCTCGATGACTGTATCTCCCGATTTGATTTCTTTTGTGTGCCCTTCGTGGCAATCATGCCACCAATGTCGGGGCGTGAAGAGCACCGAAAAAGAGAGAATGAGCAAAAAGGAAATCCAACGCAACTTCATTTTGTAAATGTAGGCATAAAAAAAAAGCACCCACTAAGGTGGATGCTTAAAATATTTAGAAGAGAGGGAATTACATTCCGCCCATCATTTCTTTGAACATTTTTTCCAATTCAGGATATGAATCACATTTTTTCATTTCCTCTTCCATCTTTTTCTTTTCCTCGTCAGATTTTCCTTTTCCAAGTGCCTCACACTTTTCCATGTCTGCTTTGTACTTCGTTTCGATGTCTTTCATTTTTGCTGGATCCATTTTCGCATCCTTCGCATCTGTCATCATAGAAACTTGCATTTCAACGCAGTCGCATACTTCGCTACCACCGCATGATGCTGCCAACAACATTACAACTGCTGCAGCACCCAAGATCGTTTTTTTCATAATATGAGTTTAGTTTATTTGGTAAAACTAATTAAAAAATATAAACATGCAAGTCCTAAACAACGCTATTTATCACCAATGTTTTCAAGACAATCTTGAACCTTTTTTTCATGGATCAATCGCTCTTCTGGTGTTCGATTCGGATCTTGCATTTTAAATACTTTACAACGAAGTTCAATTTCATCAAACCGTTTCGACAAGAGATCAAAAGCTGCATCGGATAACTTCCCCGATGAAATTGCCTTGTTCAAGGAATCACCTTTAACAACGCAATTGCAAAAATCCCACTGTTCGCCGTACTTCCCCTCCATCTTCTCGACCAGAACATTTAATTCATCACCGTCAACTGTTCCTTTGCGCTTGCGCTCAATTGCTTCAGAAAGAGTTTCTTGATGCACATTCAAATTTTTGCCACAAGAGGTACAATCCGGACATGGAGCATGCTCTTGACAGGCATACATCAAACCAAGTAAAGAAAGAATTCGGAGAATTTTCATGAGCTCCGATGGTATTTTTATGCCATCAATCGGTCCTCAGTAGAGGACGATACTGCTGATTTTTCTACACGGATTTTCGACCCTTCAGAACTGATCAACACTGTAGAATCAGCCACTTCAAGAATCTTCCCGTGGATACCGCCAATGGTAACTACTTTATCACCAGGCTTCAAAGATTCGCGCAATTTCTTCGCTTCTTTTTGACGTTTCACTTGTGGTCTGATCATGAAGAAATAAAATACTCCCAAGATCATCACCAACATTATTATCTGACTATTCATCGCTCTTTGTTTTTAATTTTAATTTTTAATTATTTAATGTAAAAATGACATTGTACCCGTCCGCAGCGGCGGACTTCTAAGACAAAAGCTTCGAAGGACAAAAGACCGCTTCGCTAAAAGACAAAAGACCCGCTGCGCTGTAAGACTTGATTATTCTTCGTAACTCGTAATTCGTAACTCGTGGCTTCGATACTGCTATCGCACCTCAGCCACCCAACTCGCAATTTGTAATTTTTAATTTTTAATTTTTAATTCTTAATTTTTTACTCGTAATTAATCATTTGTAATTAGTAACTATTACTTATTCCTCACTCTCGCTTTAATCAATACCTCCGTCGTTCCGGGCTCCGTATTTGCCACAATGCGAACAGTTTTTGAAATGATGCTCAAGGTCGTTTTACCTGTGTCCACATTCGCACGAATCACCCCTGTCTTTCCCGGTTGAATAGGATCCTCTGGTTTTGAAGCAATTGTGCATGAGCAAGACGGTTTTGCCTCAGCAATGACCAAGGGATAATTCCCTGTATTCTTGACAATAAATTTTGCCTTAATGATCTCTCCTTTCACAACCCATCCTGCATCAAAAACAGGATTGACAACCATCGTTGTTTTTTGTCCTATAGATACTTGGTCATTTCCGCCGCATGAAAACAGCAAAAAAAGAGCTCCCGTACCAATGGTTAAAAATGCACTTTTCATGTTTACCTTTATTCGTTTAATAATCCTCTACCTACTTTAACAATCTTCTTTTCTGCTTTCAGTCGATCAATGGCCTTGTCTAAAACCCCATTGATAAAACTATTACTTTTTGGCGTACTGTAGAACTTTGAAATCTCAATGTATTCATTTAATGTTACCTTGGTTGGAATACTATTGCACACTTGAAATTCCGTAATTGCCATTTTCATTAAGATAATATCCATCTTGGCAATGCGGTCCAATTCCCAGTTGTCTGTAAGTTCATCAATCAGCGTTTCATTTTCACGATCCATGGAAATGGTTTTTCGCAGTAATGTGCGCACAAACTCTTCCTCATCATCGTTCTCTTTGAACAATGGAAGAACGTCGATTCCACCTTCTTCTGTCGAAGCTTTTACCGTTTTCAGCACCATCGAGCAACACAAATCAATATCGTCGAGCCAATGAATGCTTTTCTCTTCAAAAAAGTCATACAACACAGTAGAATTTGCTATTTCTGCTTTGAACAATTCAATGGCAAAAGACTTGTCGGATTCAAATCCTATTTGATCGTTGTTCATGTGTTCGAAAAAGATTTCGCTATCCCTTATTTGTAGAAACATTTTACGAAACATTTCCTGATGCTCATCACCTACCCAATTTATTTTTCGGGATTCTGAGAGCTCTCGTAACACTTTATTCCCTGTTAATTTGGCAATGAACAAGTTGTCTACAAACTTCAAGTTTGGATTTAAATCTTGATCACTTGGTCGTAACTTTTTCTTGTTCTCATCAATTCGATGTTGCGCAATTGACTTAATTTCTCCAAATGTCAACAACAAGTAGACATACAAATCATACATCTTTTCGATGGATGCCATCAATTCGTTTTCAGTCCGACGAAAGCTATCCTCCTCTGACTGAAAATAGGCATAAAGTGCCTGTAAAACTTTAATTCGTAAGTGTCTTCGATTTAACATTATAGGGGTAGTTTCACCTTTCCGATCGATTCGATCCGTTCTTCGGCCATTTTATTGGCGATCCGATACGTAGGAATACTTTCATCCGCTGAACGGCGAACGATATTTCCAATTGTTGCATAAATTTCTTCTGCTTTGGACATGGCCCATTCGGCACTTAATCCTTTGACCTCGGAATAACAATTAATTACCCCACCAGCATTCAAAGCGAAGTCTGGAGCGTAAATGATACCTTTTTCCATCACCAACCGGCCATGAATATCCTCCTGTTTCAATTGGTTATTTGCAGCACCCGCAATGATTGAACATTTCAAGCGAGATAAGGTGTCGTCGTTTACGGTTGCACCCAAAGCACATGGTGCATAAATGTCCATATCGATGTCATAGATTTCATCAAGACCAACAACCGTTGCACCTGTTTCTTGTGCAACACGTTTCAAGGTAGGCTCATAAATATCTGAAATAAATACATGAGCTCCTTCCTTTGTCAAGGCACGAACTAAATATTCACCAACGTGGCCAACACCTTGCACGGCGACTTTTTT
>CAMBMC010000117.1 GCA_945868555.1 Chitinophaga pinensis
CAATAACAACAATGGTCCATATACCTTAACGGCTCCTGGCGGTGGATTTAGTCCGAATAGCGGGTTGTTTTTCGATTATCAATACATCTGTGCGACAGATGTGCCTTCGAATATTCAATTGAAGTGGGAAGCCTACGATAATGATGATGCAGGAAACTATGATATTGTTGGATTAAACAGCGGTCAAACAGGGCTTCAAACGGTAAATATGCCGGTTCCAGCCTTTGCGGGTACATCGAATTATACATTCACGGCGACAGGAGGTGCCGGCTGTCAATCTACGCAAACATATGTGATCAACCTTGCCGTTGAGCGTCTTCCTTTGGTGGTTAACTACTTTGAAGATGCCATTTGTGATGCTACGGTGGCTGCAATGAACACGACCTATACATTGGGATGGTGTGATTATACACTTGAACCCAACGAGCCAGCGGCCAGCGATGTGCAAGCCGCAGGTTCAACGTGGGTGAAATTTGTCGCTCCAGCAAGTGGTTCAGTTTACATTACCACGGATTTGGCTGGGACAGATATTGGTACCTACTTTGAAGTCTATCACGCTGCAGATGGAAGCACCTGTGGCAATGGGATTCAGCCCATTACGAGTGCCTTGATCAAAGACAAATTCGAATACCTTTCGCACGTTGAATTTTCTGATGGTATAGATCTTCTTGGATTGGATCCCGAAGCTGAACTTACCTTTGACAGTTGTGACCCATTCCCGGGAATCAGTTACCAGAAATTAATTCCAGGACAAACCTATTATGTACAAGTTACGGCTGACAATGCTTCAGACCATGGTTATTTTGAGTTTCGTGTGAATCAATTGGGAGGAAGTTCTCCAGATTTAATTGATATTCCATGCTTATCGAATACAGTTTCACCAGGAACAACCGTAATTAGTTCAACTGCCGGTTCAGGAGCAACAGCAAACCTTGGTTTCGGCTGTGCGTTTGACGGAGGGAACGATTTTGGTGAAACAGGGAAACAGCACACAAGCTCAAACCCGAATCAGTACCATGCATACGACTATGACCATCCAGCAGTAAACAATGCGGACATGAACGAATCCGTTTGGTTAAACTTTATTGCTCCAAACAGTGGTCGAATGGTCTTTGAAACGGATTACCAAAGTGCCATTTATTCAGAAAGTGCGGCGTTATTTGGTTTTGACGCACGTTTTTCTCCAGGAACTCCAAGTGATTACAACTGTGCGAACTTAGACGATTTGTACGCGAACGATGGTGCTTTGAATGGACTTTTTGGCGGAACTACCGTGAGTGCAATCATTGACGCACGTTGCTTAGAGCCAGGTTACAAATACTTCGGTATGGTGGATCCTGCGAACAACCTTACACCGTTGGCGGGTCAAAATATCGATACATGGTTGTATGATCCATCCGTGGTGAGTCCAACAACAAATCCCCCAGGGAACGACATTCTTTGCTTAGCCTTTTCAGACCCATTGTTTGAAATACCTGTTACACCAGCAGGTACAAACCCTAACTTCCAAGCGGTTGCCGGTTCCAATGAATTTGCATGTCGCGAGTATTTGGCAGGTGAGCCGGCAGCAGCTGCACAGCAGTCAGATCGCGCCGATCAAACGGTATGGCATTACTTCGTAGCCCCGCTATCAGGTTCAGTCGAAATGAATATCAGGGCCTACATCGGTTTGGATACCTTGCGTTACAACGTTTATGAATTGCTCAATGGCACCGATTGTTATGGTGGATTGCAACCTGCGACCTATACGCAGGATGGAACAAGAAACACACCGATTGTAACTCCTATGTTGACTGGTTCGGCAGGATTTGATGGAACGCAAGAGTCTGTTTGTTGCCTTGTTCCAGGAAAAATCTACGCCATTCAATTGGACGGTGGTTCACCTGGTGACGAAGGACAGTACATTATCGAGTATGTGCGTGAGGTTGCGAACGATGCAGGTGATGTTTTTGTTCAATTGTCGAATGGAAATACGATCAATGTGACGGACACCGACACCGCATTTGTATGTTTTGGAGATACCATCTACCCAGGAATTATGGTGAATGGTATTGGAGAAAGCACGTTGGATATTCCATCTTGCTTGTCTTTAGGCTACGTGATTCACAATACATCTCCGGTTCCAGATCCAGTGTCAGGTTCAGGATTTGTATTCATTGATTCTGTGCAAACGTCAAACGGAATTTTCGTCAACAATACGAATGGTTCGGGAACGTTTGGAAATCCAGCGTTCAATCAATTGTACTATGTCTCGCCAATGGCGGATCAACCTGGCACAGATTGGGGAACATTCTCTTGTTCATCGTCAGCCTTAAATAATGGTGTACCTGTTGTATTCCTTCAACCAATTCAGCCAGTTTCTTCGTATGACAATGCCTTGTGTACGATTACATTTACCGCAACCGGTGGACTAGCGACCTTCAATGGCTCGGGCTTTAGTTATACCATTTTGAATGCAGCAGGTAATGCGGTATCAACGGGTACTTTTGCTTCAGGAACGAATACTGTCTTTGAAGTGCCATCCGCAGAAGTATTTACAGTAACGGTAACGGATGGTTCTTGTCCTTACAGCTTCACAGTGGATGCAACAGCTTGTGCGAACCCATGTATCATCACTCCAATACAAGTCTTCGTAGACACTGCAATTTGTGCGGGTGGATCGATCTTCTTGCAAGGTGCTAGTCAAACAACAGCTGGATTATATACGGATGTGTTTACTGCGACAAATGGTTGTGATAGCACCATTTATACAACCTTGTCCATCAACGAACCAGTGAACTTTGCACAAACGATAACGATTTGTCAAGGGGCATCCTATGCAATTGGAACAAACACATATACTGCAGCTGGAATTTACACCGATCCTTTTATTGCAGCAAATGGTTGTGATAGCACAGTGACAACGACATTGTTTGTTACGGCTTACTTGACATCGACGACAAGTCAATCCATTTGTCAAGGTAACAGCTATGCCTTCGGGGGTAACTTATTGTCTGCGGCAGGAACGTATGTGGATACCCTGATTTCAGTGGAAGGATGTGATTCCATTGCGACTTTATTCCTAACGGTATTACCAAATACAATAGGCTCAATCACAGCGACCATTTGTGAAGGTCAATCCTATGCCTTCGGAACACAAACCTTAACGACAAGTGGTGCGTTTACAGAAGTGTTGGTCAATGCAAATGGCTGCGACTCAACATTAACCTTGTACTTGTTTGTGACGAATGCAACCGAAACCTATCAGCAGGCAGAAATTTGTCAAGGTGAAACGTACGATCTCTTTGGTCAATCGTTGACAACAAGTGGAATGTACATTGATACAACAACAACTGCAGCAGGATGTGATTCTATTGTTCGACTTGAACTATCGGTTGTTGATTGCGTGGGTGACTTCGAAATCAGTAACATGGTGACACCAAACGACGACGGTCAGAACGATACGTGGAAGATCAACAATTATCCATACATCGCAGGATGTACAGTGACCATCTACAACCGTTGGGGTCAACCGGTATATACGACAAACGATTACAACAATGAATGGGCAGGAACCAAGGACGGCGAATTATTGCCAGATGGTGTCTATTTCTATTCGATCAAATGCTCGGATGAAGAATTCACAGGAAGTATCAACTTGTTCAGATTTAAAAAATAAGCAGCGTCATGAAAAAGTTCGTTCGAAATACATTGATCGTTGTGAGTAGCATGCTTGCAATACAGACCATGGCTCAGCAAACGCCACAGTCTAGTGTGTACAATTACAACCGCTTTGCACTCAATCCTGCGTATGCAGGAGCAGAAGGATGTACACAAATTTTCTTCTCGCACCTCAATCAATGGGGGAAAGTGGAAGGTGCACCAGTAACAAGTTTATTGAGTGTAAATTCCCGACTCGGAAAGAATTGGGGAGTTGGAGGAAGTATGCTCATCGATAAGGTCGGAATGCTTCAGCAAATTGCTGCCTCAGGATCTGTCTCATACGGCATCCGTTTGGGTGCGCACAACATTCGACTTGGACTTACTGCGGGGTATTACCAATTTCGGGTAAATCCTACAAGCGCTGTAGTCTTCGACCTTGCTGACAATATCGTCAATGGCGGTTCGCAATCGTCGTCTTCAATCAATACAGAGGTGGGCTTGAAGTATCGTTTCAAGGGACTGGATTTGGGCGTTTCTTCAAAACAAGTTATTCAAACCTTCTCGAATTTTGGATATACCAATTTAGATGGCTACGGATTGAAACGACACATCATTGCTATGGCAGGATACAAGTTTCAGATCAATCAAAATCTCGCACTACGTCCATCTGTGATGTACAAAGGAATTCCACAAATCTCACAGTTCGACTTCAATGCCGATGTGATGTACAAGGACTTCATCCAAGGAGGTTTAGGCTACCGCACGGGTGTAGGTTTAATTGGTCGAGTAGGAATCAATATTCAAGATTTGTTCTTTATTGGCTATGCCTACGAAGCACCAATGCGAAATATCGCCTCGTACAGTTCAGGATCACATGAGGTCATTATCGGCTTGAAATTGTGCCGAAACAAGAAATCTGTTGAGGTAGAAGATATTGTTGCTGTTGTACCTAAGTCAGATACCATTGTTCGAATCGAATATAAGATTGACACTCTGGTTGTTGACCGTGTGGATACTGTATACATGGATGCCGCTCAAAACCGTATCGTGAGCAATGAAGAGGCTGATCGCGTTTTGGATTTAGCTGCAAAGACCTTAGAATTCGAAAATGACAAGTCCATCATTCTGAAGAAATCACATGGTGAGTTGGAGTCCTTGACGAACATTATGTTGATGCGAACGGATTTAAAAATCCGCTTGGAGGGACACACAGATAACAATGGTTCGGAGGAATACAACATGGAGCTATCTAAAAATCGTGTTCAAGCGGTGAAAGATTTCCTTGTCGCCAACGGTGTAGATCCAGCGCGTATTGATTTGCAGTGGTATGGTGAATCAAAGCCAATTTCTGAAAATACCACCGAAGAGGGGAAAGCACGCAACCGACGGGTGTTGATGAACTACGTTCTTGGAAATTAAGAATTAAAAATTAAGAGTTAAAAATTATGTTGTCTTGAATGGCTATAATTTTTAACCCTTGGCCATTAATTCTTCATTTTTAATTTTACATTCTTCACTTCTTCCCTCCCCAGCGCTCGTACCTCGCGTCTTGCATTGGTCGATTTTCTTCGATTTCACGCAATGGTTCACATTCCTTAAGTGTGTCTTGACATTCTTTGGGTAAAGCTTGGTAAAGGGCTGTGCCTTCCGTTTTCCAGCCGATCATCTCGTCGCTCACTTCTTTGATGATTTTCGCAGGATTGCCAACGACTAAACTTCGATTGGGAATGGTCATTCCACTTGGAACGAAACACAATGCACCGATAATGCACTCATCGCCAATCACGACATCATCCATAATTACAGAGTTCATTCCGATCAATGCGTTTTCACCGATTGTTCCGCCGTGGATGATGGCGCCATGACCGATGTGTGCACCTTTCTTCAGGGTAACCGTGGTGCCAGGAAACATATGAATAGTGCAGTTTTCTTGAACATTGCAGCCATCTTCGATCACAATCTGCCCCCAATCTCCACGGATGGCTGCCCCAGGTCCAATGTAAACATTCTCGCCAATAATGACATTTCCAGTGACACTTGCTTGCGGATGTACAAACGAACTTTCCTTGATGACAGGTCGAAAACCATTGAATTCATATACAGCCATAAGAATGTTGTTAAGTTATTGAGGGAGATGCCATTTAAAGCGCAATAGAGAGGTCTTTCCCTGTTGACCTTCATTCGTGATCACTAAATCACCGTTCGGCAAGAAGATGATGCGTTCTGGTCTAGTAAATAGCTTCGCATCGAAACGCACAAAATTGATGAGTTTGCCGGATTTCTCAAAGACAGCCATTGAATGATCAATGGATGAAATAATGTACACTTCATCGGTCTTTGGATGTACAGCGATACAAGATGGCATAAAGTGGCTGCTCGATTCCTCTTCATTCGACTTTCTCTTTTTCGCGAAGAGGATTCCAGTACTTTGTCCAAATGATTCAAGTTCCGAAAGATTGATCGTAAACAATGGATCTTCGTCCATGGACATGGTTTCAAGGTCAATGGTATAAATCCCTCGGGTGTTTTTGAGTTCAGCCCCATGACCTGTAGCATTTTTGGGAGCGACCAAGAGTTGGTGGTCTCGTGAATCAACGCAAAGTACCTCATTGTCCCAAGAAGGAATGTCAAGTTTCTTAAAATTGACAGAGACGGAGTCATCACTTGGATCAACCTGCAGTAAAACGGCATCATTCCGCATAATGAAATAAGAACTATCTACGTGAGTAAGTCCTTCAAAGGATCCACTATAACCAAAATCATATTGGGCGCTAATTGAATCACCTGTCATGGAATAGATATACAAGTTCCCGTTTTGGTTTTGAACACAAGCAATTTCATCCTTTGAAAAATCAGTGATTCCAGAAATTTCACGCAATTCGAAAGGAAGATGAATGGTAAGGGATGGATGATCAAAATCGAACCAACCGTCTTTTTGAAAGATTTCTCGCAGAAAATAGTAATGATCAATACTGGCCTGTTGGATCTTCTTTACCGTAATAAAAGAGATGGCTGCGATGACGACTGAAAAATAGACCTGTTTTTGCATGGCGCTCTATGTTTGCAAATATCACACAATTTTTAACTGTACATCGAAAGTGTATGCTAAATTTCAATGAATTCACTATAAATTTCTTACTTTGAAGCTCAATTTGAGTCATGAGCTATTGCACCTTTTGCCAAAATGAACCAGAATCT
Source organism: Chitinophaga pinensis (assembly GCA_945868555.1). GTDB lineage: Bacteria > Bacteroidota > Bacteroidia > Flavobacteriales_D > Crocinitomicaceae > M0103. The sequence continues at coordinate 6,841 of CAMBMC010000117.1, forward strand.
AGCTTACATCAGCACTACCATTCGAATCAGTATGGATTTCCCGTTTGTGATGATTCAGAACTTTTCGGTCGGTTAATTTTAGAAATAAATCAAGCAGGCTTGTCTTGGTCAACGGTATTAAAAAAGCAAGAAAACTTTAGAATGGCCTATTCTCAGTTTGACATTCAAGCGGTAGCCGCCTATTCTGAAGAGGATATTCAACGTTTATTGTCGGATGCGGGAATTATTCGAAATAAATTGAAAGTGCGCGCTGCAGTAAACAATGCACAGGTTTTACTAAAAATTATTGACGAATTTGGGTCTTTTGATGGGTGGTTAAATGCGAATCACCCAAAATCTAAAGAAGAATGGACCATATTGTTCAAAAAGACCTTTACATTTGTAGGTGGGGAGATTGTCAATG
>CAMBMC010000118.1 GCA_945868555.1 Chitinophaga pinensis
CATCACGAACACATATTGGGTTTTGTATGATTTCATTGGCACCTTATCGCTTTCACACGAGACCAAGAAGGTCAACACACAGGAAGATATTATGGCGATTTTAAAACCCATATGTTTTTATTTCAAACAAAAAAGGCCGTTTTCACGGCCCTTTATGATTATTCCTTTATCTTGGACTTTGCCTGAGGTTTATCGATGTTGATGACCAATTCATCTTTCGATTCAGACAAGTCAATTTTGATCGTATCGCCTGTCGTCAAGGTTGCTTTGATGATTTCCTCTGCGAGTGGATCCTCGATGTACTTTTGAATCGCACGTTTTAGTGGTCGAGCACCAAATTTTTCATCATACCCCTTTTCGACGATTAAATCCTTAGCCCCTTCGGTCATTTCGATTTTGTAGCCCAAATCATTGATTCGACCGTACAATTTCTCCAATTCGAGGTCAATGATTTTATGGATATCGTCACGTTGCAATGACTTGAACAAGATCATGTAATCGACACGATTCAAGAACTCTGGAGAGAATGCTTTCCTCAACGCGTTTTGAATCACTGACTTCGCATTTTCATCACGCGACTCTTCTTTCGCTTTTGTTCCAAATCCAACACCAGAACCGAAATCAGCCAATTGACGCGCTCCGATGTTGGATGTCATAATCAATATCGTATTCTTGAAATCAATTTTTCTGCCCAAACCATCGGTCATGTGTCCATCATCAAGCACTTGAAGCAATAGATTAAATACATCAGGATGTGCTTTTTCTATTTCGTCAAGAAGAATGATTGAATAGGGTTTTCTACGCACCTTTTCCGTCAACTGTCCTCCCTCTTCATAGCCCACATATCCTGGAGGTGCTCCCACCAAGCGAGAGATGGAGAATTTCTCCATGTATTCAGACATATCAATACGAATCAACGAATCGTCAGAGTCGAATAAAAATTTGGCAAGCACCTTCGCTAACTGGGTTTTCCCAACGCCTGTTGGCCCGAGAAAGAAGAACGATCCAATTGGTTTGTTTGGATCTTTCAGTCCTGCGCGATTCCGTTGAATTGCTTTCACCACTTTAGAAACCGCTTCGTCTTGACCGATGATTTTTCCACGAAGGGATTCGGCCATATTCACCAATTTACCCGTTTCAGATTGAGAGACCTTCGTTACAGGAATCCCGCACATCATGGAAACTACCTCAGCAACATTCTCTTCGGTGACAAGCACTTTATTCTCTTTTGCGTCTACCTCCCATTTCTTCTTCTCGTCCTCCAATTGTTCTTGAAGTTTACGTTCAGAGTCGCGCAATTCGGCCGCCTTCTCATATTGTTGTGATTTAATCACCTCATTTTTCTCATCTTTCAAGGCCTCAATCTTTCCTTCGATATCTATAATTTCTTGAGGCACATTGATGTTTGTGATGTGTACACGCGAACCTACTTCATCCAAGGCATCAATCGCTTTATCTGGAAGATGACGGTCCGTAATGTAGCGCTCAGTCAATTTCACACACGCATCAATAGCTTCTTGCGTGTAAGACACATTGTGGTGATCTTCGTAGCGTTCCTTGATGTTATTCAAGATTTGAATCGTTTCATCAATGGTTGTTGGTTCAATAATCACTTTTTGGAAGCGGCGTTCTAGTGCTCCATCCTTCTCAATATATTGACGGTATTCATCCAAGGTAGTGGCCCCAATCGCTTGCATTTCACCGCGAGCAAGAGCAGGCTTAAACATATTGGATGCGTCCAAAGAACCACTTGCACCTCCAGCGCCAATGATCGTATGAATCTCATCGATAAATAAGATGATATCTGGATTTTTTTCAATCTCCTGCATCACTGCCTTCATCCGCTCTTCAAACTGACCACGGTATTTTGTACCCGCTACCAATGAACCTAAGTCCAAAGAAATGACACGTTTATTAAACAGTATGCGCGACACTTTACGCTGAACAATGCGCAATGCCAATCCCTCAGCAATGGCACTTTTCCCTACTCCAGGTTCACCAATTAAAATTGGATTGTTCTTTTTACGACGCGATAAAATCTGACTTACGCGCTCAATCTCTTTCTCACGACCAACAATAGGGTCAAGTTTCCCTGCCTCTGCCATCTTTGTAAGGTCTCGTCCAAAATTGTCCAACACTGGAGTTTTGGATTTTGGATCTGCCGGTTTGCGTTGAGGCGCAAAAGGATCCGTTTCATCTTCCTGTCCGCCAGGAAACTCAGAACGTGGTGTCGTATTCTCGTCCATCATTGCTTCTAATTCGTCTTTCACGTTATGATATATTACTCCATATTTATTTAATAAACTACACACAAAGTTGTTCTCATCTTTCAACATCGACAACAACAAGTGCTCCGTGCCTATCATTGGACTCTTGTACAATTTCGCTTCAAGGTAGGTAACTTTGAGCACTTTCTCTGCCTGTTTCGTTAGAGGAATATTTCCCAATGTTTGCAAACTCGACTTCGGCGAAGAAGAAAGACTCTTTTCAACCTCTGTGCGTATTTGCTTCAAATCAAGCTGAAACTCTTTCAATATCCGAATTGCTTTGCCATCGCCTTCACGAATTAAACCTAGCAACAAATGCTCGACTCCAATAAAATTATTCTCCAAACGAAGTGCCTCTTCTCTGCTGTAACTAATTACATCCTTAACACGAGGTGAAAACTTAGCTTCCATATTCTTTAACCATTTTTAGGTAAAAATCCGCTTTTCTGCCACATGACAAATATAAAACGAATAAATTGTTAATAAGTGGCGAAAAAAGTCCATTTTCCACACATTTTTGTTAGTAAAAAGGATAATTTCGCTCCTTTTAAAACTAACAAATTCACTAATTTCGAACCTTGCTAAAATAAGCAACAAGCGTGCTCAAAAATTAATGTGACAACATGGCAGACGGAGAAAAAATAATCAAGATCAATATTGAAGATGAAATGAAATCGGCTTACATCGATTATTCGATGTCCGTAATCGTTTCAAGAGCCCTACCCGATGTACGGGATGGCTTTAAGCCTGTGCACCGCCGTGTATTGTACGGCATGCAGGACTTAGGTGTACTATCTAACCGGCCTCATAAAAAGTCAGCAAGAATCGTTGGTGAAGTTTTGGGTAAATACCACCCACACGGCGATAGCTCAGTGTATGACACCATGGTGCGTATGGCGCAACCGTGGTCATTGCGCTACCCTCTTGTTGATGGACAAGGTAACTTCGGTTCGGTTGATGGCGATAGCCCTGCAGCAATGCGATATACTGAAGCACGTCTTCGTAAAATTGCCGAGGAAATGCTCAATGACCTCGACAAAGATACGGTAGACTTTGCTCCGAATTTTGACGACAGCTTAGAAGAACCAACGGTTATGCCGACGAAAATTCCTAACCTTTTGGTGAATGGTGCGTCGGGAATCGCGGTGGGAATGGCTACGAACATGGCTCCACACAATCTAACAGAGGTTGTAGATGGTATCATTGCTTACGTGGACAATAAAGACATTGAAGACGAAGAACTTCTGAACTACGTCAAAGCTCCTGACTTTCCTACAGGTGGAACCATTTATGGGTACGAAGGAGCCCGTGAAGCTTTGCTTACTGGACGTGGTAAAATTGTGATCCGTGCAAAAGCTGAAATTGAAGAGCATAACGGACGTGAGCAAATCATCGTAACGGAAATTCCGTACCAGGTGAACAAAGCCGAAATGATCAAGAAAACGGCGGACCTTGTTAATGACAAGAAAATCGAAGGTATCTCTGATTTGCGCGATGAGTCTGACCGGAATGGTATGCGTATCGTTTACGAAATCAGACGGGATGCAATTGCCAATGTGGTTTTGAATAAGTTGTACAAGTTTACAGCATTGCAAACATCATTCTCGGTAAACAACATTTGTTTGGTGGACGGTCGACCACAATTGCTCAACTTGAAGAGCATGATCGCTAAATTTGTGGAATTCCGTCACGAGGTCGTTGTTCGTCGCACGCGTTTTGAATTGCGCAAGGCTGAAGAACGTGCCCACATCCTTGAAGGATTGATCATTGCATCTGACAATATTGATGAAGTCATTGAAATCATTAAGTCATCTGCTAGTCCGGATGATGCGCGTGATCGCTTGTCTACTCGTTTTGGCTTGTCTGAAATTCAGACCCGAGCGATTGTAGATATGCGTTTGCGTCATTTGACTGGACTTGAGCAAGATAAGCTTCGTGCTGAATACGATGAGTTAATGACCTTGATTGCCGACTTGAAAGACATTCTTGAGAATGAAAGCCGCCGCATGGAAATCATTAAAAATGAATTGATTGAGGTACGCGAGAAGTATGGTGACGAGCGTCGTTCGGTCATTGAATACTCCGCAAGCGAAATGCGCATGGAGGATTTGATCGCCGATGAGGAGGTAGTTATTACAATTTCACATGCGGGATACATCAAACGCACAAGCTTGAACGAATATAAGGTACAAAACCGCGGAGGAATGGGATCGAAAGGTTCTGCTACGCGCGATAAAGACTTCTTGGAACACCTCTTCGTGGCAACAAATCACAACTACCTTTTGGTATTTACAGAAAAAGGCCGTTGTTTCTGGATGCGCGTTTACGAAATTCCTGAAGGAAATAAATTATCAAAAGGCCGAGCAATTCAAAACTTGATCAACATCCCACAAGACGATAAAGTGAAGGCCTATGTGAAAGTGAAGGATTTAACGGATAAGGATTATGTTGAGAACAACTTCATTGTGATGTGTTCAAAACAAGGGGTGATCAAGAAAACATCGCTTGAGGCCTACTCGCGTCCACGATCAAATGGTATCAATGCCATAACAATTCGTGACAATGATGAGTTGCTCGAGGCAAAATTGACCAATGGAACAAATGAAATCGTTTTGGCAACATCCTCTGGTCGTGCGATACGATTTAATGAATCAACAGTGCGTCCTATGGGAAGAAACGCATCTGGAGTTCGAGGTGTATCTCTAGGAGGTGATCACGACCAAGTTGTTGGGATGATTTGCGTTGAAGATGTGTTCTCAACAATTCTAGTGGTTTCAGAAAAAGGATACGGGAAACGTACTTTCTTGAATGATCCTGAAGATCAAGAGCCAGTTTACCGCATCACGAACCGCGGTGGTAAAGGTGTGAAAACATTGAATATCACGGATAAAACAGGACCTTTATTGTCTATTTTGAATGTGGATGACGAAGAGGATTTAATGATCATTACGAAATCAGGAGTTACGATCCGTATGCACATCGATACCATCCGCACGATGGGACGTGCCGCACAAGGAGTTCGACTGATTAACCTCAAAGCAAACGCCGAAATCGCAGCAATTGCGCGAGTTCCAAGAAGTGAAGATGAGGATGAAGAAATGGAAATAGATGGTGATAATCCAGTTGATCCAATTGAAACAGATGCGGAATCAGAGAGTGGCACAGAAGTTGACAACGACGGCGCTGTGGAATAAATAATAAATTTGCATCGTAATAAGTAAAAATGAAAAAACGTATGAAAAATCTAGCGATTCTTATCGGGGCAGCACTTCTTTCGTCAAGTGCGTTCGCTCAGAAAAACAATGAAACATCTGCAGCAATTGAATATCTAAAATTCAAAGACCAGGTAACGATGATGATGATGGGTGGCGGAAGTGATTTCGCAGCCATGCAAACAACCATCAAAAAGGCAAAAGAATTCATCGACTTGGCCGCAGCAAATGAAACAACAAAATTAAGCCCTAAAACACTTTTTTTCAAAGGAGAGATTTATACTGGCTATTTGATGGCGTTTGCTATGGACACAGTTTTTGCTGAAACAGAGGGCGAAAATTACTTAAACATCGGCTTAGCTGCTTACAAACAATCACTTTCTGTAAGCGCGAAATTTAAAGGCGATATTCAAGAATCGATTTACCAGAAAAAACAACTTTTCGGAATGGGTATCGATGAGATGTACAAGCAAGAGAAGTATGCTGAAACAGCTGAGGCCTATGAGTTGCAAGTAAAACTATCGGATGCCATGAACCAAGTAGATACGGTTTCATTGTTTAATGCAGGAATTTGCTTCGAAAAAGCAAAACTTTACGAGAAGGCCGGTAATGTATTTAGCGAGGCAGCAGGATTCAACTACAAATTGCCCTATTCGTATGCTAAAGCATCTGGAAACTACCGTCTTGCTGGAAAAAGTGATTTAGCGAAGGCGATCATTTCAGAAGGCAGAAAGAAATTCCCAACCGATCGCGACTTACTTCTTGAGTTGGTGAACATCAGCATTGATGAAGGTGATAACGCGGGTGCTGAAGCCGCACTTGCTGCTGCCATTTCTACAGATCCGAATAATAAAATATTACACTACACCATCGGAACAATCTATAGCCAATTGAAGCAGAATGACAAAGCAGAAACAGCACTGAACAAAGCTTTAGAAATTGATCCACAGTTTGACGATGCAATGTATCAACTTGGTGCAATCTTGGTCACTTGGGCCGGTGAAACGAAAACCGCTGCGAACCAACTAAAATTCGGCGATGCACGCTACGATTCAATGTTAAAAGAAGCAGATGATATCTACAAAAGAGCATTGATTCCATTGGAAAAATACATTGCAAAGAACCCGAATGATAAAGATGTATTGACTATTTTGTTTCAGCTTCATAGAAGCCTAGGTAACACAGAAAAAGCCATTGAGTTCAAGAAACGAGCGGAAGCAATTAAATAACTTTTGCTCCCTTTAACCAAATGAAAGCCATCAGTTCTTATACTGGTGGCTTTTTTTATTGTTTCTATTGGAGTTTTAGGAGATTTTACCTATCTTTGCACCCTTAAAAAAGCGCTGTATCCCAGTTAAAACAGCATGTATTCATATCTTTCGGATGTACAGGGCGCCGAAATACAAGTAAACAAAGCCAAAATGGCAAAAGAAAAACCAACGCAGGGTTCTGCAGATTTTGATTGGGATGCACTCGCATTAGACGGGTATTCTCTAGTTCAACGTTCTGAATTGTCAGATCGTTACGAAGACACATTGACCTCAATCAACGAAAAAGAAGTTGTTGAAGGAACAGTGGTTTTGCTCAACAAAAAAGAAGTGATTATCAACATCGGATTCAAATCTGAAGGTGTTGTTGCTGCTTCTGAATTCCGTTACAATACGGAACTAAAGGTTGGGGATACAGTTGACGTATTTGTTGAATGTCAAGAAGACAAGTATGGTCAGTTGATCGT
>CAMBMC010000119.1 GCA_945868555.1 Chitinophaga pinensis
TATGAGCTACACTTCCTTCTTGCCATTTTGTTCCGAAATAGCCATTGACTTCAATGTCGAAGTTAGCCGATACGCTACATTTCTTCATGCGTTGGCCATTGGTTTCATCGGCAAAAACATAAGTAAAACCATCGGGACTTAGCCATCCTTGATGGTTGTAGCCCTGATCTTGGTAGAAGGTGAGATTGCTCTTGTAAATAGGTGCACTTGGGTTGGTGAAATCATACACACGAAGCCCGTCCATTCCGCAATTCAATATCGCCATTTTGTTCCGCACATAACAGTCATGTACTTCTGGGATGTCTTCAGGTCCTTCCCAAACCAATATAGGATTTATAGGGTCTTGAAGTGAAAATACGCGCAATGGAACCAAGGATAAAGGAATTCCACTATTGATAGGGGTAACTAGACAAGCAAAGAGGAGTGCATTGGCGGTGTCGATGGTGATGTTGTGTGTTTTTCCAAAACGTTCGTCTTGCAAGTCGGCCACCTTGACGACTGAATCTGGCAAGTAGGATAAATCAATGATTTGCAGTGAGCTATTTCCTTCATCACAAACAGAATAGGCATAGTTGCCATAGGTTTTAAATTCGCGGTGGATCACTTGTGCTGACGAAAATTTTCCTTCGACAAAACCACAGGGAATTAAGGCGTTTGATGAGCTTAATCGAAAGAAATGAGTGCCTTCCGTAGAACCAATGATGGCATATTCTTCGCCATTTCGTATGAATCCCCAACAGCCGCTATACCGAACGGACGTGGATGAGGTGATTAGGGTATCCGTGAACCAACGATCCAGCAATTCAATGTTCTTTTGCTCCTGCGTGATGGCAAGGAGGGTATAAAAAGAAAATAGGACCGTCAAGATAGATTTCATGTGGTTTGCCGTTCTTGTAAAAGTACAAATCTCACGGCATTTGACATAAATTAACATTGATTCAGTCAATAATCCGTATTTTAGTTGCGCATTTAATTTACTATGTCTGACGCACTTGTTATAATTCCAACATACAACGAAATCGATAATGTCGAACGAATGACACGTGTAGTTATGGCTTTTGAAAAAGACTTCCATATTCTTTACGTAGATGACAATTCACCGGATGGAACGGCTCAAAAAATTAAATCTCTCCAAGAAGAATTTCCTGGTCGTGTGTTCATTAGAGAACGTCAAGGGAAACTCGGGCTTGGCACAGCGTATATTCATGGATTCAAATGGGGTATTTCCAAGGGATATGATTTCTTGTTTGAGATGGATTGTGATTTTTCTCACAACCCCGAAGATTTGACCCGCTTATATCAGATGTGTATCGATGGTGCAGATGTGAGCATCGGCTCGCGTTACTGCAAGGGCGGGAAAGTATCTAATTGGCCTTTAAAACGTATCCTGATGTCTTACTTCGCTAGTGTTTACGTCCGATTGATCTTGTGGATTGGCATTCGTGATACGACGGCAGGATTTAAATGCTACCGAAGAAAAGTATTGGAAACGATTGATCTTGATGCCATTCCATTCATAGGCTATGCATTTCAAATTTGTATGAAATATGCTGCAGTAAAACATGGATTTAAAGTGACAGAGGTGCCGATTACGTTTATTGACCGTCAATACGGTGAATCGAAAATGAGTTCAGGGATCTTTAAAGAAGCATTTTTTGGTGTCTGGAAAATGCGCAAAATGAGAATATGAGCAATACAACCATTCTAAGAAATGCACGCATCATTAATGAAGGTACAGATGTGGTAGCCGACGTTTTAATCAAGAATGGGCGTATTGAGCGTATTGCACCACAAATTTCATACGACGGACGAGCGGGAGATCTCGAAATCAATGGAAATTTCCTGTTGCCGGGCTGTATTGACGACCAAGTGCATTTTCGCGAGCCTGGATTAACCCATAAGGCAACCATTGCTTCTGAAGCACGTGCTGCGGTTGCGGGTGGGATTACGACTTTCATGGAGATGCCGAATACTGTTCCGAATGCCTTGACACAGGAATTGCTTGAAGATAAATACCAAATCGCAGCGCGTTCCTCCATTGCGAATTTTTCGTTTTTCATGGGAGCATCCAACGACAATTTGGATGAGGTACTTAAAACAGATGGAACAAAAGTATGTGGTGTAAAGGTGTTTATGGGGTCTTCCACAGGGAATATGCTCGTCGACAATGAAGACACTTTGCGCGGTTTGTTCGAACGCGTTCCGCCGATGTTGATTGCAACGCACTGCGAGGATGAGGCCACGGTCCGCGCCAATTTAGCAGTAGCCAAAGAAAAATACGGAGAAGATATTCCTATAGAAATGCATCCATTGATTCGCAGCGAAGAGGCGTGTTACCGTTCGTCGGAATTGGCGGTGCGCTTGGCGAAAAAACACGGTGCACGCTTGCATGTCTTGCACATTTCTACAGCAAAGGAATTGTCACTTTTTGATAACACGATTCCACTTGCTCAAAAGAAAATCACCGCGGAAGCATGCATTCATCACTTGTGGTTTTCTGATGCAGACTATGCTGAAAAAGGAAACTCCATTAAATGGAATCCTGCGGTGAAAACAGCGAATGACCGAGAGGCAATTTTTCAAGCGGTTTTGGACAACCGAATTGACGTCATTGCAACAGACCATGCACCACATACGCTCGAAGAAAAATCGCGTAAATATCTTGATGCTCCATCCGGCGGACCTTTGGTGCAACACGCGCTGATGGCCATGTTGGAGAAAATGGAACAAGGGAAAATTTCGATCGAGAAAATTGTCGAAAAGATGTCCCATGCACCTGCTGAGTTGTTTCGTATTAAAGAACGAGGCTACATACGCGAAGGATATTTTGCTGACTTAGTGGTTGTCGAGAACAGCGCTTTCACCGTTACCAAGGATAATATTTTATATAAATGTGGCTGGTCACCATTTGAAGGACATACATTTCCATACCGCGTGAGCAAGACCTTTGTCAATGGAAACTTGGTCTACAGCAATGGTATGCTCATTGAACAATCATTGGGTGAACGACTCATGTTTGACTATCAAGGATGAAAAAGTGCTTAGGTATTTTACTCTTGTTTGTGCTTTTCTCGTGCACCGATCAGATCGGTTCAAAACCTGCACCGAATAATCTGATTGAAAAAGACAAATTCGTCAACATCATCAAAGAACTGAGCTTGGTCGAATCGCATGTTCAACTCAAGTATGGTCATGTTTCACGTTTTCAAGAAACAATGATTATGTCGGCGAAGGCTATTTTTAAGCAATACAAAGTCACACCAAAACAATTTGAAGCGAGCATGGATTACTATGCATCGCATCAAACGCAAATGCAGGAAATATATGCTGCCGTGCTCGAGGCCTTGAACCAAGAGTCCGGAAAGATGGGCGGTAATGCTTCATCTGTACTTCAAGATACTGCGCGACCTGTCATGATGAACATGAGGTAGATCGTTTATGATTCCTCAATGAATTCAATGGAATAAAATCCATTTCTTCGTTGCCTATTCCCATGTTCGTCACGCTGTAGGACGGTCAATTTCTCCATAAATTCCTCTTGAGATGGTATTTTTCCGGTTAAAACCATGGCCGATACAAGATTCCTTAGTTGATAATTTTCTGCTTGAATTTCATCCACACTTACACGAACGTTGAAGCAATCCATAAGTCTCGCGCTTACATGTTCTGCTTCATTAAAATGATACAAATTGCTTAAATCACTTAACCACAAGTCATAGGGATCAACACGAAAAATTAATTTGATGAGTGGCTCTTCAATCAAAGGATAATCTTTGATCGAATGTCGTTTGGCGAAGGATGCGGTAATATGCATGGTGCTAACTATTTTTGATTGATCGAAAATCCAAGGGTTCGAAAGGAATTTTCATTGGATTGAGTACGCCAATCTTTTATATTCCTAACAAATAAGTGTGTATTGGTATCATCAGAAGGGTGATTCACTTAGCATTGGCGACCTTCGCTCCTGATGTTATTGAAAAGTTGAGTGAAACTGCGCGCACTTCTGGGGATTTTCACGAAACAATCATGAAGCTTACCGACAATAAACCAGACATCTTGATCCCGCTTGTTGAGATGCTCAAAGCGAAATGGGAAAAAGGCTTGGAAAAGATAATAACGGAAAACTACATGACAGATGAACAATGGGAAAAGTATCTTGAAGTAGCCATGAAAGATTGTCCTGATCAAATCAAAATCATTTATTATTTCATGAAATAGGCAGCTATCCATTTCGAATGGAAAAGTTAATCGTTCGACGAACAACTAAAATCTATATAAAATGAAAGAAAAAATACAAACGTCATTCGCGCATTGTACAATCCCCGATACATTGCGGCAAATATGGCCGGGGGTGTAGCTTTAGCTTATTGTTTTAACATTGCTTACCCACTTATGGGAGATAAAATTTCCTGTATTTCTGATCCGTTTGGTGACAATCATGCGGCATTTTTGTGGTGTTTTTTATTTGGTTGGGTATATATTGCACAAATGCAAATGCTTGAAAGAATCACATTCGGTTATTTGACAAGAGTGATAATTCCGCAAATACTCATCTTTTTAGTTGGACTCTATTTATGTGGCTATCCTTTATTTTAACAAGTCAAAAGCTTTAAGGAATAGAATAAGGATGTTAGTTGTAGCGTTCGCTTAATGATTTTCAGACTAACGCCTGTAAATCGGACCATAGACTTACTTGGCTTAAGAGATGGTTTCGGTGAACGAAACCAAAAACTCTACTCCCGGAACAACTCAATCAGTTCTTCGGTCATCTCTGGTTCATCGCTCGTTTTCGAAGCCCCGAATTCGATTTCAAGACAGAACATGGCTAGTGTTGAACAACGGATGCGATGATTCATTTCCTTGTCAATTTTTCTGATTTTTAGAAATACAGGGATACTTGCCAGTAACATTGCCCAAGCAGGACATTTGAAATAGGCGGCCACTAAAAGTAGAATAAGCCATACAGGTGCCATCGCATATTTCTTGAACTTGGCCATGCGCAGATTTTTGCGGCAGCTTTCGTATTCCCGCATTGAAACCCAGTTCTTTTCGCGCATTTCATTTGCGATTTCTTTCTTGCTTCGTGCCATTCAGTTTTATTTTAATTCCGGTTTTAACGAACAAAGGGCAGGATTTATAACATACAAAAGAAATAGACAAGTTTTTCAACACTAAAAAAGACCTTAACAAAAGTTGATTCATTATGGAATCAATCAGTAATTTCATCGATCACATTTAGAAGATGGTGCACAATCGGTGCACTGAAAATCGCAATTGTGCTTAGAAAAAATAGTCCCTTTAAATACACATTAAGTAAAAAAAAACTTTAGTACAAGTCGTTTTTAAGGATACGTCCAGGGCCCATTCCTGTGAGGTTCTATTGTCGCAAAGTTGAAACTGTCTATCCAATGAAGATTGGCGTAATGCAAACAAAAAGCGACTCCAATGAGCAAAGAGCAGGCTGCTATTGTCTAACAAATAGTTGTTGCGTCTTATTGCAAGTATTTGCATTTTTCTTTTTACGGGTTAGATTGAAAACATTGTGCTTATTTTTAGGACCAACTGAAAAATTCATATTTCAAATAAATTCAAATGTCTAGACTCCCTCAATCGTTCATCAAATCCTTGGATGACATTGCAAAAGCAAAGTTTTACGAAGCACGACAGCGTTACCTTTTGCATTTAGGTGAGAGTTTAATCATGCATGTGTGCTCCTTCGTCTTGGCGGAATATAAAGAGACAGGTACGCATCTCATGTCTCTTGAAAAAGAGATCATCAACACGAAAAAGTCACTTTCTGTAGGAACGTATGTGGGGTGGGTGAGGAACACAAGTCAACACTTGGCAGATAGTCAAACGCCTTCTTTACTGGATGATTTAATTCGCAAAGAGCAACAAAATGAGGCCTTGGCCAACTTCATCGCCTGCATGGATATCCTAAAAAAGGTGGTGGAATCAGACGAGAAAGACCAACTTTATGAGCGCTGTGTCCAACTGAGAAAGGGGGTTACTTTGAAAAAATGCAACCTGAATCAGTTTTTTAGCAAGTTCGTAGAACTCCGAAATAAAATCGCTCATCCCATTTACGACGTCAAAGGCAAAACCATCAATTGGCCTTTCACAGACGATTGTTACCGCTTCATATTGGAGCCTTTAGAGTTGGCAATACAAGGCGTTCTCGATCAACTAAATCCACTCTGGGATTACGATCAGTACATCGTTTCTGAGAACGATAAGAATGTCATTGTGCTCAATATTGAAGATGGTGACCACTCAAAGCGCATCAATGTAAATCTCGAACTACCCGAAGGTGTGCGTGTTTTATTGAATTCCAATGAGCATTTATTGCCTGCCGATTGGAAAGTGTTACTTCAACCCGATCCAAAGGCGGTTGAGCGGATCAAAGAGGAACAAGAAGAACTCCGAAAAATGAGCTCGCTTTCTGAGTTTAAGGAACACATCGTCGTTGCTTTGGAGGATAAGCAAATCAGCATGGAGGAATTTCGTTTTTTGGAATCCGTATCTAGAACGAAGCTGGGTTTAAATTCAGAGCAAGTAAAGGAGATCATTCTACAAACTGCAGCCGAATTGGACATCGATAACCCCTTCCCTGAAATTGATGCTCGATTCATGGATGCCATTGACGCAGCCATACGAAACAAGACCTTTAACGAGTTGGTCTTGAAATTAATGGGCGAACAATACGGGGTTCATCCCAATGCATTTGACAAGCTATTCGATTCAAGGGCCTATGCCTTAGGCCTGGATCCAATTGACGCAAGAAAATCTGAGACGGTCTCTTTTTCAAAGGAAGAACTGTCTGCTTTTCATTCGCTAACGATAGCTCGGTCGTGGATCATGAGCATGGAGCGCTTGAACAGTGGAGGAGGAACAAGCAATTACAAAATTGTTGGGGATTCATCGAATGCGAACTCCAAAGAGTATTGGCACAAATTCGCCTTCACCAGTTTGGAACAATTTGTAAAGTTGCGCTTGAAACTTCTGCAAACAGATGGTGGTCTAGAATGGGGAACCAAACAAAATCAATGGCAAATTGGAAACATGGCAAGCTATGCCTGGTGCAGTATTTTTCCGAAAAATGCAGTGACAAAAGCCGCGCTTTCATTGCATCTTTCCGTGTACGGTTCAGGATCGATGGCTGTTGGTTTCTTGCCCGACTGGAAGGACCAAAAATCGATTG
>CAMBMC010000120.1 GCA_945868555.1 Chitinophaga pinensis
TCACAAAATGTTCATATCCATGAAATTTATTTCACTTTCTGTATTATCAATCATTCTTACATTCTCCGTGAATGGACAGAAAAAGATTGAGTACGTGGAGTACGACTTGCCGAATGGGCTGCACGTCATTATCCACGAAGAACATGCGACACCAATTGTTGCTGTTTCTATTTTGTACCATGTAGGTTCAAAAAATGAGAATCCTGACAGAACAGGATTTGCCCATTTTTTCGAGCATTTGCTGTTTGAAGGATCTGCGAACATCGGTCGTGGTGAATATTCTGAATTGGTGGAAAAAAATGGCGGGGGATTGAATGCCAACACCTCTCAAGACCGGACCTATTATTATGAAATTTTGCCATCCAACCAATTGGAGCTTGGATTGTGGTTGGAAAGTGAGCGCCTTTTGCATGCCAAAGTGGACAACACGGGTGTTGAAACTCAGCGCAGCGTGGTGAAGGAAGAAAAACGTCAGCGCATTGACAACCAGCCATATGCATCATTCATTTCTGAGATGTTCAAGCGTATGTTCACAGTACATCCCTACAATTGGGCTGTCATTGGTAGCATGGAGCACCTTGACGCAGCGCAAGAAGAAGATTACGTGAATTTTTACAAGACCTTTTATGTTCCTGCAAATGCGACCTTGTCGATTGCTGGGGATTTGAATGTAGAGGAAACAAAAAAATGGATTGCAAAGTATTTTGGCACCATTCCAACTGGACAAGCCATCAACCTTTACCGTGATTTTGAAAACCTGAGTGATGGAGATTTTCAGAAACGCTATGGCCTTGCAAAGACATCTTTTGATGCGAAAGATTTCATGAACTCGAAATCTCCTGAAGCGAAAAAGTTGATCGCTCAATACTCGAAGTTGAACGTAATGATTCCACGACCTGAGAAAGATAACGAGGTGATGAAAACTGTCGTAAAAGACACTATTTATGACAACATTCAATTGCCTGCCATTTTCATGGGATATCGTTTTCCCAATCAAACAAGTGCGGACAGTTATGCGTTGGAAATGATGAATGAAGTTCTTTCCGGAGGATCATCTTCACGTATCAACAAAGCCGTTGTAGAGAAAAAAGAGTTGGCCACGTTCGCTTTCTCGTTCAACTACGGATTGGAAGATGCGGGAGTTGGAATCTTTGCAGCAGTAGCAGCAGACAAAGTACCCTTGGATTCCATTCAAGTTGAATTTGACGCACAAATCAATCGCATGAAAACGGAATTGATTTCTCAGGAAGAATTCGAGAAGGTACGCAACAAATTCGAGAACAACTTTGTGTCCTCAAATGCAACCATCGCTGGTGTTGCTGAAAACCTTGCCAACTACCACGTGTATTACGGCACTGCAAATCGCGCCAACACAGAACTTGAGAATTACATGAAGGTGACACGAGAAGACATCCTTCGCGTAGCGAACACCTATTTGACGCAAAATGCGCGCGTGATTCTTTACTACTTACCAAAAGAGAACTAAAAAATGACCACCATGAATAAACTATTGCTTTTCGCAGGATTAATGATGCCTGCAATCCTGTTCGGTCAAATCGATCGTTCAGTGCGGCCAAGCGCTGCAAAAGCACCAATAATCAACATCAAAGATTCAGAGGTGTTTACTACAGAGAATGGGATTACTGTGATTCTTTCTGAGAACCATACCCTTCCGCGCGTTGCCTTCAATTTGGTGATTGGAAATGACCCTGTTTTGGAAGGATCTAAGGCGGGATTGTCAGAAATGGCAGGTTCACTAATTATGTCTGGAACAAGCAACCGTGACAAAGACCAATTGGACAAAGAAATAGACTACATCGGCGCTTCCTTGAATGCTTCTTCGGGAAAAATCTTCCTTTCGTGTTTAACAAAGCACATGGACAAGGGCTTGACCTTGATGTCGGATGTATTGTTCAATGCCTCTTTCCCAATGTCTGAGTTTGAACGCATCAAGAAACAAAATGAATCTGGACTCCTTTCTACGAAATCAGATCCAGGGACAATGGCTTCGAACGCTGAGGTGAAGGTCAATTTCCCGAATCACCCTTACGGTGAGGTGATGACCGAAAGCACCTTAAAAAACATCACGCGAGAAGATGTTGTGGCCTACTACCAAAGTACGTTCACCCCAAAAGGTAGTTACTTGGTTATCGTTGGTGACATCACACTTGACCAAGCAAAAAAACTTGTTGGACAATATTTTAGCACATGGAAAGGTGGCGAAGCAATCAAATCTGAGACAAATGATGGTCAATTCAATAAAGGCAATCGTGTTATCTTCGTTAAGAAAGCGGGAGCTGTTCAATCCGTTATCCAAGTGTCTTTCCCAATAAAAATTCGCACTAAAGACGAAAATCAATTGCCTTTAAACGTCTTGAATGGCATTCTTGGCGGAGGTGGATTTGGAACCCGTTTGATGCAAAACTTGCGTGAAGACAAGGCCTATACTTATGGGTGTTATTCTGATTTGAACATCACTGAAGATGGATCATGGCTCTCCATTGGTGGGAACTTCAGAAATGACGTGACGGATTCAGCCATTACTCAGATCCTTTATGAATTGGATAAAATTACCAATGAATATGTAACGGATGAAGAGTTGAATCTGACGAAATCATCTATGGCGGGTGATTTTGCTCGTTCTTTGGAACGCCCAATAACCATCGCAGAATTTGCCTTGAACATCATTTATTACAATTTATCCAAGGATTACTACCAAACGTATTTGAAGCGTCTTGAAGCGGTGGACAAAGAAACGGTGTTGACCATGGCTCAAACCTATTTCAGTGCAAAAAACTGCAATATCGTTGTGGTTGGAAACGAAGAGGTATTGGAACGTTTAAAGGTTTTTGATGCAGATGGAGTCATCGAAATGTTGGATGCCTTCGGAGAACCTGTGCAAGAAACAAAAGCGGCGGACATCACCAAAGAACAATTGGTTGAACGTTATGTCTTGGCGGTAACAGCTGCATCATCGTTGAAAGCAGCCGACAAGAAATTGAAGAAAATCAAATCGGTACGCAAAGCAACAGATTTAAACATGGCACAAGTTCCTTTCCCTTTGAAGATGACAGACATTTGGATGGCACCGAACATGGACGGAATGAAAATGGAAGGACAAGGGATGGTATTTCAAAAAGCAATTTTTGAGGGAACTTCGGGAAGCTCTTGGAACATGCAGGGCGGCAAAAAAGAAATGTCAGCAGAAGATATTGCAGCCAAGAACAAATCCAATGGTTTACTTCCGGAGTTGAACTACGGAAAAACTGGGATGAACTACGAATTGACTGGGATTGAGAATATCAATGGCAAAGACGCTTATGTCCTCAAGGTGTTGGATGGTCAGTCAGAAACTTATGAATACTACGACGTTGCAACCTACATGAAAGTTAAGACCGTAAGTATCCGCACCGAAGAAGGAGAAACAACCGAAATGTCAACTGCTTATGCAGACTACAAAGACGTAAACGGAATTTTGTTCCCTCATTCATTGGTGATCTCGGTTGGCGAGGCTGGCTTCTCTGGAACAGTGACGTCGATTGAAGTGAATGGAAAAATTGACTTGAAAGAGTTTAAGTAAGTTTTTATTTTACCTTTTTGAGAAATAGGAAATTTCGATGAAATATAAAAAGCATCCAGCAGCAGTTGGATGCTTTTTTTTTGGATAAACAAATTTTAAAAATGAAAAAGACAGAATCAATGCATTAACTTGGTTAAGCACTAAAATCATGAACGGCATTCGCTCCGAGAATAAAACAATTGATACCTTTAACTGACTTTTGCTGCAGCAGAGTTGCACAAAGCACTTGATCAACAGAAAAAAACTATGCTTAGAACATTGGTCATAGGAGGCCAGAACATAGACATCTTTGCGCAGACGAATTCGGAAGTTTTACTTCACGATTCAAATGCTGCAAATATCCATTTGTCATTTGGTGGTGTCGCTTGCAATATCGCTACAAATCTTGCTTTGTTGGGCAATGAAATTGCTTGTCTTACGGTATTCGGTGATGATACCTTCGCTTCACTTGCAAAAAGTAATTTAGAAAATCTTAAGATTCATTTTAACCAAAGCTTAACAGTCAAAGCCGCGCGCAACAGCATGTATTTGGCAGTTATAAATGTCGACAACAACCTATTCATTGGATTGAATGATATGGACATCGTCAATTGCTTAACGGTAGATTTTTTCAAACAAAAAGTGGACTATCTCAGAGACTTTGATGTATTGGTTATTGACACCAATGTCTCTGAGGAAGTGTTAAAGTATTTACTTTACACTTATTCCGACAAGCAAATTGTCATGGATGCGGTTAGCTCCGAAAAGGTATTGAAGTTAAAGGGGCTATTGACTAATGTCTCCTTGTTAAAACTGAATTTCCTTGAGCTAAGCGCATTTTCTGATGGAGAAACAGTTCAAGAGCGAATGGATGATTTACTCAGTCAAGGTCTAAAGAAAATACTCGTTACAAACGAGGGAAATGAGATTCTTTATCAATCAGTGGATGAACACATTCGCACAATGCCAATTCCTGCAGATACTGTGGTAAACACTTCCGGAGCAGGGGATGCTTTTTTGGGTGGATTTGTACATGGAATTATTCACCACATGAGTGCAAGAGAAAGCCTAGAAATCGCCAAGAAAATGGCCTTCAACACCTTAAAATCAAAGAACTCTATAAATAGAAATAACTCATCGATAGACAAGGTATAGTATGAAAGAGGATTATTTGGAATACAGCAGTGAAGTGAAAAATGCCCTAGAGAATGGTTTAGCTTTGGTGGCGCTGGAATCGACAATCATTTCTCATGGAATGCCCTACCCTGAGAATGTCAAAACCGCACTGCAGTGTCAGCAGATCGTTCGTGAAAATGGAGCCATTCCTGCGACGATTGCCATTTTAAATGGCAAATTGAAAGTTGGATTGAGTGATGAGGAAATTGATTTTTTGGGCAAAGAAGGTGTAAAAATTCAAAAAACATCTCGCCGAGATATTGCCTACAATGTCTCAAACAAGATCAATGGCGCAACAACGGTGAGTGCAACAATGTATATCGCTTCACTAGCCGGAATACGAATTTTCGCAACAGGTGGTATTGGTGGTGTACATCGAGGGGCAGAACTTACCATGGACATCAGTGCCGATTTGGAAGAATTGGCCATGACGGATGTTGCTGTAATCTCCGCCGGGGTAAAGAGCATCCTTGACTTAGGATTGACCCTTGAATACCTCGAAACGAAAGGTGTTCCAGTGATCGGTTACAAGTCCGACGTATTGCCTGCCTTTTATTGTGCTGAAAGTGATTACAAGGTGAATTTCAGAATGGACACACCCGAAATTGTTGCTCAGTTCTTAAAAACCAAATATGATTTAGGATTGAAGGGTGGTGTACTCATCGCAAATCCGATTCCCCATGAGTTTTCAATGGATAAAATTTTGATTGACAACGCAATCGAAGATGCCATTTCGGAAATGAATAAGCTAGGAATCAAAGGAAAGGAAACGACTCCTTATCTTCTGCAAAAAATTGCTTCAATTACAGAGGGAAAATCACTAGAATCGAACATTTCCTTGGTATATAACAATTGTAAACTTGGCGCACAGCTCAGTGCTGAACTGACGAAATTATCCAAGTAAGTTGACTCGAATGCTGATTTGTGCTTGTTTAATCATAGTAGGCCTGCAGTTTTTTGTTCTTTACTCGGATTAAACGACCACAAGACTAGAAATTTAACACACTTCTCGTTTCGTTTTGTCGTACCTTTGATGGGTATAGTTTAAGCCAAATAAATGAGAATCCTAGTCGCCCTATTGTTCACAATGTCAGCTCATTTTTTTGGGCTCAGGGCACAAAATGAAATTGCTTCATTTTACTTTAACGTTGGAAAAAGCATTCCTTCGGATTCTTCGCTTCAAGCGTTGGCGCAGTTCAAAACGCAGATGCAAGGAGATGTAAACTTTTCCTTTAAGATCTCAGCCATCTACTCCTACACCGATAGTACGGGCAGTCGTGCCATTAATGATCGACTTGCGCATGACCGTTTAAACTATGTCAAGAATTACCTCGAATTAAATGATCCAAATCTGGGCATTAAGTTAGTTCCCGCCACTTTAGAGCGCCGAAGCGATGCAAAGAATGTACTCAACTGGCGACGTGTGGATGTCTATTATACCATTGTGGATTGGAATGTAGTTGAAAACGCACCTGAAGTACCACCTGAATACATAGAAAACCGAATCGAACTGACAAAAGAAGAGGTAGAAAAATCTCCAAAGGATGAACATGCTGAGATTCACGATGACATTCAACAATCCATAGAGCGCAACGAACCCTTTATATTGAACATCAATTTTATTCCGGGCACCTTTAAAATGGAGTCGGGTAGTTCCGCGGTATTGAATGTCTTGGCATCCTACCTTTTTAAAAACACTGAAATGCAGGTCATCATCCGCGGACACGTATGTTGTGAAAACAACAAGCGGGCGTCTAAAAAACGCGCTCAGGCCGTGGTGAAACGTTTGGTAGAAATGGGGGTTGACAAAAGTCGTTTGAAAGCCTTAGGTATGTCGAATACTGAGCCATTGGTTTCTCCTGAAAGAACAGAAAGCGATCGGAAAAAAAATCGTCGTGTTGATGCCCAATTCATTTCTCCGAGTAAGCAGTAATTACTTTAAATTGCTCGCCTTCACTTCGAAAAGTAGATCACTATTTGGATCTAAGAGCACAGAATCAACAGGACTCGTCGTATCGAATTTGAATTGAGAATTTTTCTCCGTCACTTCAATCGTTTTTTCTACTGTCTGTCCATTTTTAAGCAGCAATTTTACTGTCAAAGGGAATTGAAACGCACCTTCTGCTTGTATTTGCCGAACAATCAATGCGTACACTAATCCATTTGGCGTGCCTTTCACTTCTAGGATTGGATGTCCTGCTGTGTAGGCCCATTGCTTAAAAAAGTCGTCCAACTGCTGTCCGCTCACCTCTTCCATTGCCTTTTGAAAGTCAGCACTTGACGCAATCGAAATTTCATTGCGCGCATAGTAGTGTTTAATTCCCCTAAAAAATAATTCATCTCCCAGTTTTCGACGCAACATGTGGAGCAGCC